>JAUWOE010000031.1 GCA_030612265.1 Promethearchaeum sp. | reverse complement strand
TGACACTTTTTTGGTATCGTATGCGTACGATCGAGCAATTAGAATCAGAAATGTTAAGTTTTAGCATAGAAAGTGGTAAATATTTACAGAAAGGAAAAAAATGGTTATATTTTGGGACATAATTTATAACCTTAAAGACTGATTAAAAAAAGGGGATTTTGTATAAAGATTGTGGAGTTTTATAATGAAGAAATTACATATAAAAAGAAGCGCCAGGGTCATCATCATCATCATCTTCTTCATTTTCTTTTTTATCCTTTTTTTTACGTTTGCGGAAAAGCTGGTCCATCAAAGATTTTGAAAATTGCTCCATCATCTCTGGATCCATTCCCATTTTTTTTAAATCATCTATGGATCCCATTGGAAAAACCTGAAATCCGGCATTTGAATTTAACCTATTTTGATTAACTTCTCTAGTTCTTCCCCTTATAGATTTCTTTTTCTTTATCTCTTTACCTCTGTTTTTATACAATATTTTTGTTAACCTTTGAATTAGTAATTTTTCGAGAGTCTTAGCCTCTAATAAGAATAATTCGTTTTCAGAATATTCCATTTCAATAGATCCTAGTGCTTCTTCAATAGATATCTGATCTGGGCTAATTCCTGTTGAAATCTCAATCAAGTCTTGAATTATTCCCCAATTTATCATTGCCCAAGCAGTGGATCTCTCTCTTTTCATTTTTTATTCTTACCATCTATTATTCTATTCTCAAGTTAGAAAAGTAAATTCAAAGATTAAAAATTATGGTTTCAGAAAAATTACATTTTTTGTTTTGTTTTAATTTAATTTTAAAGCTAAAATCGTCAGGCATGTAAAACCAAAGGAAATCAAAACAAGTTAAAATTAAGAAGTTAAACGAAATGTAAAAAATGGGATGGAAAAAAACAAAAACAAAATATTTTATATTGGGATGATTCTGTTTTTAAATATTTATGTTTATTCAAAAATAATAAAAATTTTCTAAGTTTTCTATATTTAGAACATAGTTTAAGCAGATGAGATAAATTTAATGACAATAATTACAGAATCTGGAAAATTTATGGAAAATATATATTTAATTGACACCGGACAATTCTCAAATAAGAGAGTAACAACAGTTTTTTGCTATTGGGATGGAGAAAATTGTTATCTTATTGATATCGGAACCAGCAATAATGTTCAAACTATTTTACGCTTTTTAAAAAAAAAAAAAATTCCTCTTTCTAAAGTAAAAGGGTTGTTTTTAACGCATTACCATTTTGACCATGGTGGCGGGGCTACTAAATTATGGAAACTCATCCATAAGAAAGAAGATAAGTTAAATTTTAAAATTATTACCACTACAGAAACTAAAGGAAAATTACAACAGGCAGAAAGCCACGTAATAGGCGCAAAAACAACTTTTGGTGATTTCGTTGGCGAAATGAAACCAATATCTGACGATTTAGAAGAAAATGCATACGAAATTATTCCTTTTGATAAAGATTACCCGTTATCATCTTCTAAAAATATCGCCATTAGATTAATATCAACTCCAGGGCATTCGGCTGATCATTGCAGTCCAACTATATTTCGAAATGGTACCCCTATATTTTGCTTTGCTGGAGAGGCATCAGGATGTTTATATAACGGTTCAAAACTTTTATCTCAGCCGACTTCAATGCCACCAAATTTTCAATTTGAAAAATATATGAAAAGTCTTGAAAAATTAATAGAATTAAATCCAGAAAGTATGGGTTTATGCCATTTTGGAGTCATTTCGGGTAAGGTAGATGTACAAACATTTTTAATTGGGCATAAGAAATATATGATTGGTTTTAGGGCTGCTGTAATTGAGTTATATAAAAAAAATCAAAGCACACGATATATAATTGAGAATTTAAGGGATTACTTCTTTAATGATGAAAAATTCATTGATCTCTATTATAGAGAGCTAGATGATCACACTAAATTTCTTTCAAACTTACGCCTAGCATTGACATATGGCATGATGATCGATCTCGGATTCCGAAAAGCGAAATATGAACTAAAATAATGATAAAAAGTGCGACATTTTTTTTCTTATAGTAAAATAATAGAAGGATTCTAATTTTTTTTGGAAATTTTCTCTTACGATATCTATTAATCTCTTCAGCTAATTCTAATACATAATACCATTCAAAAAATTCTTTGAAAAAAACTTTATTATCCTTAGAAAATTGTTGAAAAGATTCATGATGCCACTCGCTAAACCTGATTCATCCTATAATATCGAAGATCCTGAAGAGGATATTCATTATCAATTCAAAATCGTTTTATTAGGAGATGGAGGAGCTGGCAAAACTGCTTTAACTAATAGATTTTGCTTTAATGAATTTGATTCTGACACTAAACTTACAATAGGGCTTTCATTTAACTCATTTTCTATCCCTGCTAAAGAAGATGGAATAAAAATCAGAATTGGTTTATCAATTTGGGACTTTGGAGGGCAAGAGCGATTTACCCCACTTTTACCCCAGTTTATCACAGGTGCAAATGGCGCTTTAATTGTGCATGATTTAACGAGATTTGTCACTCTGGAAAATCTAAAAAGAGATTGGAGACATTTATTAGTTTCTAATGCTGGAGATGTTCCAAGAATTATGGTAGGAACAAAATTGGACCTCATTGAACCTGAATATCAAACAGATCCAAAAGTACTTGAGGATTATCGGAAGATTTTAGGTGCAAAGGCGTATTATGATACTAGTTCTAAAACTGGATTCAATGTAGATATAATTTTCAAAGAACTGGTTAAAAATATCCTTAAAATTCCACCGTACGATAAGAAAAATGTGGAAATTATTTAAAAAATATGTAATATCCTAAAACGAAAATAAAAATTATTAAGATATTACTCTTCTTGATTATTTCCTTTCCGATGTTTTCTTTCCAGTAGTTTTCTTGGCTTTAGTTGTTTTCTTCGCAGTTTTCTTAACAGGTTTTGCCATTGAACTTAGAATATCAACCGAATTTTGGTGAAACTTAATTAAAAGATCCTTATGACTTTTTAAAACATTTTTTAGAACGTTAGTTTCTTTGGTCGTATATTTTTTTTCTACTTTTTCAAGTCCTTCTTCTTTACTTTTCACCAAATCAAAAGATTCTCCTGTAATTTTAGCCGCTTCATTTACAGCTTCTTCCTGTTCTGCAATTTTTTCTTCAACCCTTTCTTCTGCAGAATTCAGTTTCTCTAGTTTAGCTTTCGCTCGTTCTAAACTCCGTTTATCCTTCTCATGATCTTTGACTGTTTTATCAACGTCCTTTTTCATTTCTTGGAGTTCTAACCAGTCATTTACTAATTCTTCCAATGGAACGACGCAATCAGTGGTTAAACTTTTAATTAATTCTTTTCTGCTTGCATTAATGTTTTCCAAATCCTCCGAAAAAGAAACTGTGATTTCATCAAGATCCTCTGCGGTCTTTAAATATTCAACGTATTTTTGGTTTTCTAATGAAAATTTTTCAATAAGTTTTCCAAAATCATTGATTTCCTTGATTAATTTCGTTATTCCTAAACTCGATGTGGCTAATTTGTCTGAGACTTGAGAAACTTTGTTCTTCATTTTATCTATAAAGCTCATAAACAAAATCTACTTGTTAACCTAAAAAAGTTATCTAATAAAATCTGATAATTAAAGTGAATATGGGAAAAATCTTGAATTTATTATATAAGTTTATATACGTCGTTAAAATTAAATCATGGCTATTAGAAATTGAAGGTGTTCAAAAATGGAAACGAATTTAATTCTTTTATTTATTTCAGCGGCGATTAAAACAGTAGTTTTAATTTCAATTGCATCTTTCCTTATGAATAAATGGTTGACTCAAAAACTTAGATACGCAACAGATTTCCCGTTTTTAAATGCATTAGGTTTTTACATTTTTAGTCTCGGTAAACTTTTGGATATCTATTTGTATTATCACTTTATAGATACGCCCAATTTAGCGACTTTGAATGATCCTGCTGCTCTTTTGCTTGGAAGGATCCGCTTTATTTTAAGTCCTATTCTGGTGGTTCTCCCATATTTCATTTTAATGTTAGTAATTTGGCTGGAAAATAAGAAAAAAACCCAAAAAATAATCGGAATTGGGTGGATAGTTTTAAGTCTTGTTGCTGTGCTCTTAGCTAAAGGTTACACACAGTTCTTAATTTTTAATATGATTATTGCTTTACCTGTTATTGTTCTTTCAATAATTTCCTTTGCAATTATTCATAATCAGCAAAAATTGCCCCAAATCAACTCATTACTCATATCTATTGGGTGGGGTGCCTATTTAATAACTCAAATTATTAGACCGCTATGGATTTCTCTTGGAAGTAGTTCGTCTTCGTGGGGATTAACATGGGTTGGAGAGTTTTTGGAATTAATCTCTATGGTTATAATTGGAATCGGTTTTATCAGACCGGCTTCATATTTTGAGAAGAATATTGATGTATTGATAAAAAAAAAACTACTTGAAAATGAGGGATCGTTTGTAATTGATGATAACAATGCAATATATGAAAATATAAACAACATGGAAGAGAAGAAGGAAAAAAGCGAAGAAACCTCAAAATGGAAATATGATATTGAGTGCTATATTCCTTGATTTTTTTCATTTTTTTTCATTTTTTTTCCTTTATTATCCTTTATTATCCCTAAGAAATTGATTCAATAGAAAAATTACAATTCTATTAATGATAATCGGAAAAAATTTAAAATGTGGGATCTAATTTATGATTATATGATTATTCGAAGAAATCCAGTGTGGATAAAGTGGGCAGATTATTTAGATAATGAAGTAAATAAAATCATTGATGATAATCCAGGAAAATGGATGACTCTTCAAATTGAATTAAATCAAGATACATGGGATGAAATAAAAGATATTCCTGAAGATAAAATCGAAAAACTAACATTACTTGAATACTTAAAAGGATATTCTTTTAAAATGGTTAAGATGGCAGAAATTAAGGTAAATCTTGACGAAAACCTGAAGGGAGAATATTTTAAATTGCATATTTTAAGAAAAAGTAATTAATAATATTGATCTTTCTCTGAGATATTATAAAATTTTGTCTTCTATCGTATCTAGCTAAATTTGGAATAAATCTTTGAAGTCTATTTCCATTTTGTTTAACGCAAAGGTTAATATAAGATACATTATGGTAATGCCGAAGGCAAGACCCACTAAACCTAAAATAATCCTCCTTTTTCTAATTGCTTTCACACATTTTGAACAAAAAACTACATCAGACATTGCTCTCCCAGAAATGTTGCGTAAAAACTTTTGGCATTCAAGACACAGATATTTTTCACATTTTATACACTTTTTTGTTGCATCTCGATTGGGATGAAAAAAACAAGTAATCTGTTCCATTCTATAATTTATTGTTACTTTTAAGTTAATAAATATTTCCATTGTAAGAAAATAAATAAAAATGTGTTTTGCTCTAAGCAAGAATAGACTTATGATAGCGACATTTACCAAGATCAGAACACAAATCGGGAAGTCTGTGGTGTTTCAAAAAAGTAGAGAATATTTGAAGAAATTTAATTTTTTGCATGTTTTTTCAAGATTTGCTTGATAATTTCGTGCAGAATATTTTAAATTGCATATTTTAAGAAAAAGTAATTAATAATATTGATCTTTCTCTGAGATATTATGAAATTTTATTTCTATCGTATATAGCTAAATTTGGAATAAATCTATGAAGTCTATTTCCATTTTGTTCAACGCAAAGGTAAATAAAAGATACATCATGGTAAGGCCGATGATAAGACCCACTAAACTTAAAATAATCATCCTTTTTCTAGTTACTTAACTACATTCTAGACATAATATCCTAACATCCGTTGCAGTCCCAAAATGTCTACGTAAAGTCGTTTGGCATTCAGACAAAGAAATTTTCCACATCTAGAACACTTGTTTGTTACTTCTAGATTAGGATGAAAAAAACAAGTATGTTATTTTTATCAAACTAAGGATTATGTAGAGCATACCTAAAAATATCAACTTAATAACCAATATCTCTTAGTCCGTAAATTATATCTTGCTGTTACATATCATATTTTTATTTATTACTTTTTAAATTAATAAATATTTCGATTGTAAGAAAACAAGTAAAAATGTGGATTGATCTAGGCAAGAATAGACTTATGATTGCGACATTTACCAAGATCGGAAAATAAATCGGTTTATAGAAATTAAATTGAAGTGAAAAAAATTTGTTAAAAACATTTTTTTTAAAATCATTTTCTGCTCTTCTTATAAATCTTATATGCAGATATAACTTCAGGTGGGCATTTTTTACATTTCGATAGATGTCTTAAAACTGATACCTTTGATTTTTTACAAAATGGGCATATCTCTTTGATGTTTTCACCTGTACCAATTTTTTTAATTTTTCTCAAGACTTCTTTAAAATCTATTGAGGATTCAGCGCTATCTCCTTCTTTATCTTCTTCTTCGAAACCTTCAATTTCGTCTTCAAAATCCTCGTCTTCTTCTTCATCTCCACCTTTTAAAGACCCGTGTTTCTTACCTAATCCTTCTTCTTTTTCATCTTGGTAATCATTATCTTCTTTCTCTTCTTTTTCATGACCGATGATTATTTCTTCTTCTTCTTCAGTTACTTTCTCAATTTCGAAATCATCATCATCTTCTTCTTCTTCTTTCTTCTTCTTTGATTTTTTCTTACTTTTCTTAGATTTGATTTTTTCTTCTTCTTCTTCTGTTTCAATTATGAAATCTTCATCTGTGAATTCTAAATCTTTTTCATCATATTGAAAATCTTTTGCTTCAGAGGCATGGTACAGCTCGGCGTGGGTTAATTGTGACGAATTTTCAACATATTGTTTACAAAGTTGGCAAATTAAATTATATGGGCTTAAATTAAAATCTCTTGCAGTACAATAGCAGAGGGGTTTTCTAGCATTAGATATTTCATCGATATTCTTTAAATGTTTACAAGCAATAGTTCTTAGTACTTTTACAGCTTTTGAAGTTTTTTTCTTTTTTGCCATATTTATGACCGATTTGTAGTTTATAGATGGAAAATGTTTGGGAAAAAAATGTTTTGTAGAATCGATTTTTTCAAAGTTTTATAGTTAATGAATTTCTAATATTCACATTTAAAAAAAATTTTTTGGTTTAGGTAAATTAATTACATTGTAGAAGAATAATGAATGAATTTTGACCACCTTCTGAAGCCAATATTTTTTTAAATTAAAACCCGATAAATATATTATAAATTAAAAAAAGAAAAACAAAATGATTGATTCTAAAAAGAAAAATGTTATAATTAAAGAAAATTCACCCAAGATCGAAGTCTTTTTGTATCTTTTCCAGCGTTTTTTCAGAAATCCCCCTCCAAAGTGGTATTTTTTTTACTCTATGTAAATTATACTTGCGAAGATCTTGATTTTTCTTATCTTTAATTCGGGAAATTTTTTGGGATAACCTGTGGGGATTTTCTTCTAAAAATTTCTTTGTAGTTTTTATTCCCGTCCCAGAAATGAGAACAGCAGATTTAACCCCTACCGAATCAATTGCCACCAAATCTATTATATCTGAATCGAAAATAGGAGGGCTAAGTTCAATCCCGTTTTTTAGAGTATTTAATATCTTCCCATATCTCCAATTTCTCCCCAAAGCAACGGTTGCAGCAATAATTCTTCTGGCTTGTTCCCTAAGTAAATATGAATCTCCTCCAATTTTTCTTTTACCGAGATATTTGATTTTTTTGTATGGTTCATATCCATATCGCTGTTGAATGTGGAAATAGGTGAAACAAAAGTAATTATTACTGCCAGTGTTGAAGATTCGGTTCCAAGATTTCTTAAAAATTTTATACAAATTATATGAAGGTACATTTGAGCATGTGTTGAAAAGATTAGTTTGGATGCAATTGGACTATAACCTGCTCTAACGAATCCGAATCTTATATTATTTTTGTCTTTTTGATTGATTTTCATTTTAGATTTCTCCTTTTGAAATAAATAAAAAAAATTACAGAGTACCGTTTTCTTTCATAACTCTATACTGCGCTAAAAGATCATCGAAGTGATGTTTGCAAGCGACCATTCCTTCATTTGTAAGATCGAATCAGAAAGATCAATTAATTGGCTTGGAACAACAGAAATTGTAGTTGGGGTTGGGATTATCATGTGTTTATTAGGTGGGAAAACCGCGAGAATAAGGTTCTAATTTTTTTCAATTTTAAAAAATTTACTCATATTTTCCTGTACATTTATATATATATATACCTCACTCACTATATCTTATCTATATGAAAACAACTACGATCCTCCCCTTCGATTTTCGCATTTCACATATAGAAATGATTCTTAAACCTTCACATCGGAGACTTTGATGAATGTTAAAGCGGGTAAAAAATGATGACCAAGAACTTCGCAAAAGAAATCAGGCCGAGGATGAATAAGACCAAAGCGGGTAATACAGCGGTCCGTCTCGAGGCTGCTAAGGATCTGGTTCACTATCTTGAGAGAGATCATCGTTACTCACTGAATGATAGCGAACTTGAGACTGTTGTCAACCTTCTACTAGAGTTGTCCACGGACAAGAACAGTGCCATTCGTATACAAGGTATTGGGGGCATTAAATACTATACATCTCATCATAGCGGTCAGATGGAAGGGAATCTGCCCCTACTGGAGAATTCGATCACTCGGTTTATAGAGGGTTCCAAGGATGATGAGATCCGGAAGAAGGTGATGGGGGGTCTGATGGATATAACAGATTGCCTCGAGAACGTGGGCCTGGAATTGCGGAAGAACCTTACGACCCGCCTTTTGGAGCTTACCAGGTATGAGGATGTGTATCCGCGCCGCATAGCCACACATTGCCTTGGTGAAATGAGAATGTGGGATAAGATTCCAGATGAGCAGCGGGGCACCGTCGTAACCAGGTTGTTGGAGCTGACCAATGATCCAGGTTACAACCAGGACCAGTGGACTGTTCGAGTTGTGGCAGTTGATGCACTGGGTTATCCAAGGATCCTCCCGGAGCTTCGGGCAGATATTGTGGAAAAACTTCTCGAACTGGTCGGGGACCGTGATAAGAACATGCGTAGAAATGTTGCCCTGGCCCTGGATCGGCTTGGTGTAGTCATCCCTACTGAATTTGGTAGCAAGGTGATGGCTGCTCTTGTGGTTCTGCAAAACGATCATGTGAAGAGGATCAGGGAGTGCGCGACCTCGAGCCGCAAGAGCCTTACCACATTATTCCCCCTGAGGACCTTGGGACTGAAGCGGATCGTTATCTCAAACGTTATCTGGACCCTAAAATGGGACTCTGGGAGACTCTCCGGAACTTGGAGGCTGAAATGGCAAATCTGTCGGCCGAGCAGTGCGAAATGGTCATTGCAAGTCTCCTTGACGCCGTGGAAGAAGATAATCCCGCGGTGGCAGCCCGTGCTATCAAGGCACTGTCCCAATTGAAGAAGTTTATTCCCAACACGCGTCTAATCCCTATAGCAACCCGTCTGCTGGCGTTATTCCGTGCCAAAAATGAAGATATCGCGTCTGAGGCAGTGAAAAGCTTCTGTTCTATAGGAGCCCTGCTCCCTCCCAAACAGCAAGGGGCATTCATTGATATGCAATTGAACATGACCGAAGAAAAAAGTAAGAAATTGAGGACGCGGGCAATAAAAGGTTTTACAGCCTTTGTTGACAAGGTCACTAAAGAGAACCGGATGATCATCATGGCCCGTCTCAAAGAACTTTCCAAAGACTCTGGGCAGCAAGTCCGTAGAGAATCCGCCAAGAGTATGAGCGTTTTCCTCACCAAGGCCCCGAAAACAGAGCAAAGCAGCGTGATCGAAAGGATACTGGAAATGACAAGGGACGTAAAGGAGAAAGTGCGAGAAAACGCCGTGGTAACCCTTGGTGAGCTAGAAGGAATATCCACGTCTCAACTGGGAACGGTAGTAATGGCCCTGCTGGACCTTTGTGAAGACGAGACACTTCACAAAGGATCTAGCAATGACACGGGTTATGACCTTCACAATGATGTCGGGAACAGCCTCTACAAGCTTAGTAAAAGGGGGAACTTGGGGAAGTCAATACCCAAGGAACAACGTAGGCACGTGGTCAAGCAAGTTGTTGAACTCGATGCCAAGGGGTGGCTTTTCCATGTAGTATGGGATGAATCTGGTCACACTGCTTATGATAGCTATGTATATCAAAGAGCTGTACCACTCCTTCCCGAATTCAGAGGTCTTTTTTCAGGTATGCAGAAGTCGAAAATCTACTTGAAATTACTGAATCTCCTATCAAGGAAGAACGTCTGAGTGCCATCAAAGAACTCGGAGTTATTAATAAGAAAGTCCGGAAGGACACGCGCAATAAAGTAGTGGCGCGCTTGTTAGAGCTAACCTTTGATGAGTCCCACATGTCGGATGCGGCGATGAGTCTTGTCTCATTGGGAGAGGTCATTCCTGAAGAGCAACGGGAAGAGGTGGTGACTCGGTTCCTGAATTTTACGGAGTCACAAGGTACAGTTACACGCGAAGAGGCCAAGAACTTAGGTCTTTTTTTTTTCCTTCTATATAAAATTTCTTCAACTTTAGGAAATATCAAGAAGTTTTAGCATTCTCTTCATGGGAATTCCAAAAGTTGCAATATAAAAAGTTTTATCTATATATTGATCTGAAACTAAATTTTGCTCTCTTAGTTTTGCTGTTTTTCCCTTTACTTGTTCTAAGAAACCTCTCCATTCTTGGCGAAAAATCATATATTCATCCCGAGTTAAATATTCAAATGAATTAAGAATTTCATATTGAGATTGTAGATTTCCTAGTTCATCATAAACCAACCTTCCTTCCTTATCTCGAAGAATTTGTACCATTTCTCTTAATTCCGAAACTTTTTTTTCAGACAATCCTGATATAGATTCATTTTTTATTTTATTAGAAAAATCCACTAATATTTGGAGATTATTTTGATTAATTTGTGCCATTTTTCCTTCAATATTAATGATATCTACAAGTTGTTTTTCTGATAGTTCTTTTGTAATATCTATATTCATTTCAAATTCTCTGATTTTCCATGAGTACTGGATGAATGCATATACTGATGAACAAGATCGCTCAAATTCACCTCAACTTAAACAATCACGCTTTTATAGTTTTGGAAATGAATTATGGGGAACAATTCAAGATGTATTTGGAAAATCAAAGGTGTATTGGTTATTCAATAATTTATCGAAATTTGCACAAACTTTCAATGAAGCTCTTGAAATTTCTGGAAAATCAGAATATGAAATCCCAATATAGTTATAGATAAAATGAATAATTTTTTTTGTTTTTAGATAATTATATTTTTGAGGTTTTATGACATTATTATTTTATAGTGAACCTGTATTTAGACCACCTTCTGAGGGAAACTCTCTTCTACTTACAGTATCTATTGGATGCAGCTTCAACTGCACATTTTGCTACCCTTACAAGCACAAGAAATTTTCTATTAGAAATATTGAAGATATCAAGCGCGATATTGATATTTCTAAAAAAAAATATGGAGATTCTGTACGAAAAATCTTTCTCCTTGATGGAAATGCTTTCATCGTGAAACCAGACAAATTAATCGAAATTTCAAATTACTGTTATAAACAACACAAGAACCTCAAACGAGTAAGCGCATATGCTCATGCAAATGATATTATTACTAAATCGGATGAAGACTTAATGAAGATTGCAAAATCGGGGCTTACTATGGTTTATTTAGGGATTGAAACAGGCGATAATGCTCTATTAAAATTAATAAATAAAAAAACTACTACGGAAAATTTAATTAAGGCAGCTCACAAATTACATAATTCAGGAATTATCTTGTCTGGCACAGTTATCTTAGGATTAGCGGGAAATGATCCAGAATTAAGTAAAAAGCATGCAATATTAACTGCAAAATTAATTGATGATATGAATCCAAAAAACTATCAGCCTTGGTATATATCAGCTTTAAGTTTAATGCTTCCTCCTGGAACTGAATTAGAAAAAGATGTTAAAAGAGGGATTTTTACGCCATTAAATCAGAAAAGTACTCTGAAAGAACTAAAAATCTTTTTAGAGAATCTTTCAGATAATCTTCATGGGTGTATCTTTAGATCAAACCATGCGAGCAATTATTTAGCGTTAAAAGGTATATTATCAAAAGATAGGGATGATTTAACTAAAAAGGTAAAATTTGGGTTGGATCACCCAGAATCCTTACGACCCGAATATTTTCGAGGGCTTTGAAAAAGTACATAAGCAATTATTAATCATTAATTATTGATATATAAAAGAGGTTCATCATCATGGAAAAAGAATTTTTAGAGTATTTGGATTCTGAGAAAAAAATCATTAATAGTTCCATTCAAAAATATTTTCAACAGGCAATTCAAGAAGAAGAAGAACCATTTTTGCGAGAGTTTCTTTCATTCGGACAATATTTTATAGTTCAAGGAGGACGCAGATTGCTTCCCATCTCTTTGAAAAATACATTCATGGGTTTAAGCTCAGAAAGAGATGTCCTGGAATATTCATCTGAGGCGATTTACAGCGTGAGTGTTTCAATTGAGATGTTACATATTTCTAATTTAATGATTGATGACCTGATTGATAAAGAAGAATATCGTCGGGGGGAAAAAACATTTCATCGGTTCATTAGTGAAAAAATGACCCATCTTAATAAATTAGAATTGGAAGAATATGGAGTTTCATCTACCATTTACGGCGCTAATATCATTTCATTAATGGGTGCCCAAATAATTAAGAATTCTAAATTTAGTTCCGAAAAAAAAGAAAAAGCACTTGCATTATATTTAAGTGGAATGTTAGGAATGACCAGAGCCCATCTTTTGGAGGAATACTACAAACAAGTTCCACTAGAGAAAATTAATCTCGAAAATTATCTTATCTTGGCGGATAAAAGGGCTAAACAGATGGAAACTGCTGTAGGATTGGGAGCTGTTTTTGGAAATGCGCGAAAATCTCAAATGGAGCCTTTAATGCAAGCGATGAATAAAATAGGAATCATATCTCAAATTGTCAATGACATAGATGGAAGTTTTGGAAAGAAATCAAACAAAAAATCCTTAGATTCTGATATTAAGAGTGGCCAAAGCACCATCCTTACGGTAGTGGCTTACCAAAGTGCAGATAATAAACAAAAAAAAACACTTAACCGTGTATTGGGTAATAGAAATGCATCATCTGAAGAAATTGAATCTGTTAGGGATATTTTTAAAAAGACTGAAGCAGTAAATTTCGCCCAGATATATTCAAATAATCTTAAAAATGATGTTTACCGCAATTTACAACAGGTTTATCCTGGTTTCAGAAAAGAAATTATGGATTTCTATACTCTACTTTTAGGATATATAACCGAATATAAGGTATATTGATCAATAGAAGAACTTTAGGCAGGTAGAAGAAGATAAGCACAAATAAATCTTTGGAATTTGAGAATCAAATAGTGAAAAGAAATTATTATTTATTGAAACATCAGCTATTATATTTGCTGGATTCTGGTCTAGATTTTCTCAAGAGAGAATATGTGAAACGAAATAGTGAAACAACATTCATGGAATTCACTTCTCAGAATTATTACGATTTTATATTAAAAGATTATATACGTAAAAAAATTAAAAACCAAATAAGTTTCATTCTAAATTCCGGATTGTTGTGTATTAATCATATTGATGATGGAGCGGTTGATCCTGATTATTTAGACAAAATAATTGAACAAAAATACCCGGAATATGCTTCAAATGATCTAAGTTTGTTACATTCATCAAACAATCATCCTGGGTATTCAGAATTACAAATGATCAGCAGGCTTACATTTAGGATTGCAATTATCCAGACCGCATATATCCTTTCTTGTCAAGATCCTGATGTAAAAACTTACATTCAATTAATGAAGAAAATATTTCCCACAAAAAAAGAAAGTCAAGAAGCTCTTAATTTAATTTTTTCAATGTTCGGACAAATGATGGATTGTTTTGAAAGACATTTACAGATGATTACAATACCCTTTTATAAACCAACATTCAATATACGAAATTTTCAATTCGTTCGGGTATGCTATGAATTTGCAATTAATATAGTTGATGAGCAATTAAATGAATTATATCCGGAGGAAGGGTAATGAAAAAAAATCAAATGCAAAAAATAAAACCAGAAATACGTAATGCATTAAAAAGTCTAGGTTTTACTGATTATAATATTAATATATACATAACACTTCTCGATTCCGGTGAAATGAACGCTCATGAATTATCTAAGAAAACGGGTGTACCATATTCGCGTATTTACGAAGTACTCAATGAAATGACAAATAACCAACATTTGTTAACAAAAATTGATGGGCGTCCATCAACATTTGTTGCAAATAATCCAAAAGAAATTTTTAAATCAATTAAACAACAGAAAGATGATGAATTTGAAGAGAACATGAAATCGTCTCTTCCATATTTGAATAATTTATATGGAGATCATAATTTAACTAAACAGTTGTCATTTACTGTATTCGAAGGAGCAAAATCTTGTAGGGATCATGTGAGAAATGTCTTAAACTTCACTGTTAAAAACTTATCATTTTCACTAAAAGATATCGATGAGGTTTATAGTGCAATAAAAATAAACTTCGATTTCCTAAAAAGAATCGGATGTAAGGTCAAAATAATTCTTGAGGAGCGATTCCGAAATTCAGATATTTATGAAGAAGTAAAAAAAAATTGTGAAATAAGATTTATCCCAACTATCCATGAAACTCTTCTAATTTCAGATGAAAAAACAGCGATTATGGCAATAAAATCCCATTTTAATATATTAAAACCATCAGAAATCTCATATTCATTAATTTCTTCCTCAGACTTAATGTTTGTGACGTTTGTATCTGAAATTTTTAATAGAAACTGGCAAATTTCAAAAGAATAGAGTTATTATTTTAAAAATTGAAAATAAAAAAAATTGGGTTTCCATTCTGCGTGGATACTCTCCTATAAAAATCCAGTGGTTTATATTTTATAATCATCGATAACCCGTTTGTTCATGAACTTTACTTGAATTCTGCCACTTCAAAAAGAGGATTCTCTTTCTGAAATTTAATTGATTGGTGCTGATTTGAAATTTTTCCTACTTCAAACCACCAAACATCATTATCATCCAAAGCTTTCGCAAAATTTTTAAATTCTTGTGGATCTACAGCAATTAGCATAGGCCCAGCAATCTCTGGTGATAATCCTTCACTTAAGCGATAACCAAAGTATTCCGCAAGTTTTCCTGTAAATTTTATAATAGGAACCTTTGATATATCTGCACCCAAATTTGAATCTTCTATCATTTCCCCAAGATGCCCTGCAAACCCAAAACCAGTAATGTCTGTCATAGCATGGATCGAACTGAAGAAATTACCTTCATGGATAGCTTTGACAACATTCCGATTTGAGGTCGTCATGCATTTTACTCCAATATCAATAGATTTTCTAATTTCATCCAAGTCATAATCATCCAAAAGTGAGATATCACTTTTAATTACTCTATAGGCCGCCATGATCGGTTGAATACCTAATGGTTTTGTCAATATTAACCGATCTGACGCTTTTATTCCCCGTTTTTGAATGATTTCAGAATTTTTTAGAATCGCCGAAGCAGAACCTCCAAATAATGGCCATGGATTATAAATTGTATGTCCTCCATTTACATCAGATCCAATTTCCTTTAGAAAATCCCGCATTCCATTAATAATTTTTTCCGGAAATCCTTTTGGGATATCTGTTGGAACACCTATAAATGCTGAAAAATTTGAGACATATAACGCATTTAGTGCAAAAACATCATTTGTAACATTACACGCTGCTATTTTTCCCATGATATAAGGATCATCATGGATAGGAGTGAAGATATCTATATTGGTGACAAGTTTTTCTTGGGAATTAATCTGAATTATAGAGCAATCTTCAGCTTTAGATGGTAACCCAGCGGATGTTAAAATTTCTTTTAAATTAGCAGAATCAATTTTACATGATCATCCATGCAAGGAACATTTTTGTGTTAAAAGATATTCAGAAGACTTTTTTTGCTGTTCACTCATAAATTCACCTCCGAAATTACTATTAAAAATTAACATATTTTAATCAATTAAAAGGATTTTGTTAATATTTTATCACAAAATAATCTCTCCTTGCTTAGAGAAACTCTTTTGAAAACCAAATGGGTTTGTGTAGCTAACGTTTAACAAGAATTTCTGTAATTCGTAGCGTTTTTGAAGATCAATATTCTTATATTTAATTTTTGAAATTCGAAAAATCCATTTGATAACGCGTATTGCTTCGGGTTCGAATTCTCGAATAAAAATTTCGGTTGGATCACTATCTTCTTTTTGATATTGTAGAAATTCAGGGTACAGGAAGATCATTCCAATATCAGAAATGAAAAACTTAGTTGGATTATATACACGCAGAGAAAATACTAATTTGGAACCAATAATTTCGACTTTCCTGAAAAATGAAAGTAATCGCTCTTCCATGGGTTTTTGGGGTTGAATTAATAGATCATCTTCAATTTCTGCTATTATAGTTTGGTCTTGAATTAAAGATATTAATTTTTCTTTTAATTCTATGGTTGTCAATGATAGAATTTTTCCTAAATGTTCAATTGAAATCGGATTAATAAATTTAAGATATTCCTTTATTTCTTCAGTAAAGATTGTACTATCTATATTGTTTTTAAAACTATGAATTTTCTCTAAAAGATTGTCCTTTACTTGAGACCAATCGTTAAGATAATTTCTAATATCATTAGCTGACGATACTGTAATACTAATTTTATCTATATCTTCATAGATCTCGTTAATTTCTCTATTATAATTTTCAATAGAATTATATAAATTACGAATTGTAAGTTGAACTAGATTAC
The DNA here is from genome assembly GCA_030612265.1 of Promethearchaeum sp. Taxonomy (GTDB): domain Archaea; phylum Asgardarchaeota; class Lokiarchaeia; order Sigyniarchaeales; family Promethearchaeaceae; genus Promethearchaeum. Next base: position 6,809 of record JAUWOE010000031.1, on the reverse strand, counting down.
GCGCTTCGTTAAATCTGTGAACTTTGATCTCATCTTTAATTGGCTCAATTATTTTATCAAATCTCTCCAAAACATCTCGTTGGCTTGAAATAGCCTGTATAATAATATTCTGCAAATTTGTATTTAAAAATTCATATGTAATTTTCTTCTTAAGAGGGGAAATTTCATGCGTAATTTCTTGAAGTGATTCTTGAAAAATATTAAACTTGTGAAAAACATCAGCTAAGTATTGTTGAATTTCAATTTTAATATCTATCCAAGAAACTGTAATTTCTTTTAAAAATTCCTTAAATTCCAAATTATTTAGCCATGTTTGACCGATATCAAACTCAAGTTTAAATAATTTTTCTCGAATACTCGAAATATTTTCAAGGAATTCTTCTGTTTTCTTAATATCTTCTTCATCCATTTTTTTTTCGAGAAGAATTTCCATTTTTTTAATTGATTCGTATTCTGCTTCTACCACATCAATACGATCTTTCAATTCAGAAAGAAGAATATCTAATTCTTTAATATAATCCGCTCTCCCATCACAAATTAAGTTATATACTGCAGATTTTACATCAGAAATATTTTCTAGGATTTCTTCCTTACTATCAATGAAATCCTGAATTACCTCAACATTAAATCGTTTAAATTCTGATTCATGAAGTATTTTCTCAAATTCATCTAATTTTTCTGCTATTCGATTCCCTTCTTCTTCTAAAAATATTTCAGATTGGATAAATTTCTTCTGATTAACATAAGATTGTCCTTTTTTCCGTAAATTTTGGGTCTGTTTTTGGAATAAGTCTAAATTTAAATAGAATTTCTTTCTTTGTTTTTCAATTCCTTCAATTTCTTTATCAATATCATCAAAAATGTTATTTATTTTTGCCAGTGAAGACTCAATTTCATCTAAAACATCTAAATCTTTTTCATTTTTTTGCCAATTGTGTAAATTTATTGTTATCCAGACGCAAATTGATTTAATGTGCAAGACATAAGAAAGATCACCAAGTAAACTGATAATTTTTTTTCTTTGACGCCAATCATCAGGATTTAGACTTTGAAATATTTTAAAAATTTCTTCCTCGAAACCATCTGGCTTTTCCATATAAATTTTTAATAAGCAATTTGTGACCAAATTCCTAATGGAAATCTTTGGAACAACCAGTTGTCCAATCATAATAGGTAACATTTCTTTCATATTTTGAAGTGTAATATAAATTAAAGTTTCGGAAATCCCTTGTCCAATGTCATCATTAAGCTTATTAATAAACGGTTTAAAGAATTCTAAAAGAGCAGGACCATGATTCATCCCAATTTTTACAAAAGAATCGATTGTTTTCGTTTGAATTATCATTATCTCATCTGAAAACATTAAAACTAAATTATGGTATAGCTTATAAATTTCGTCGAAGAAATAATCCCCGATTTCTCCTATAATCCAAATTATCTTCTCACGTATCATCCAATCATCATCTTCCAGTAAAGGGGATAGAAGATCATGAATATTATTTGGGTCCATATGAAAACAAAGCGCTTTTAATACTTCAGCAGATAAACCTCGAACTTCTTCATCAGGATCCCTAAGTAAAACTTTCACATTTTCTTTCAAAATTTCAATCATATCATTTGGTGGATCTGATTTGGGGATTAAAAATGCTAAAACCATTTCCAACGCTCGCACTCTAACTGTCCAAGAATCATCTTCAAGAGTACGACTAAAACTAAAATAAAGTTCGGGATATTGTATAAAAGAATGTTTCAGAATACTTCCCACTAACATAACTGCAGATTCTCTTACATTTTTATCAGGATCGAAAAGTTTTGCTTCTATTTTCTCGATCAATACATCAAATTTTTCAGGATGAATTAAATATAATTTCTTTAATATTTGAAGCGACTCTTGCCGAATCCAATATTCAGAATTATCCAATAAGTTACTTATTCTTTCTAAAGATAAGAGAACCGTGTGATCTGATTTATCAGAGATGTTATTTAAAATTCCCAAAAGGATTTCTAAAAGTTCTCTTTTATCATCTGAGAGCGCTTTAGAAATGTATGTATTCGTTAGTTCTATTGCGCCATCATACCTTTTTTTTGCAATTAACTGATTAATTTCTTTAATTTGCTTTGGGATTTTTACTTTTGGCTTTGCCGTGTCTGTATCTACTCCAAGTAATTTCTAATATATATTTTAAATTCGAATGCTTTTATATTGAAAGTAAATTACTCAATCTTAAATTTTTGTTGTTCTAACTTAGAATGCCAAAATTTATCTCTTTTTGTAATTTTTTCCTATTATAATATGGCTAAGAAGAAGGAAACATCAACCGAAGAAGAACTTTCAGCAGATGATTTAAGAATTGTAAAAAAGAAAAAGACAACTAAAAAAAAGACCACCAAGAAGTCTTCTTCAAAAAAAACAACAAAAAAGGAAAAATCTACAAAGAAAACCACCAAAAAATCTACTTCTAAGACAACTAAAAAAAAAACAACCTCAAAGAAAATAGAAAAAACTGATTTTATTCAATCTTCTTGTAATGTTGGGTTAGTTGGTCATGTAGATCACGGAAAAACAACCCTTGTTAAAGCTCTTTCTGGAACATGGACTGAGAAATATTCTGATGAGATAAATCGGGGTATAACAATAAAATTGGGTTATGCTGAAGCTGCAATTGCGCAGTGTCCCAACCCTAATTGTAATTTAGTAATTGCTGAATCTGTCGCTAATAATCTACGTAAAAGCAAAAAAGATCAAAAAGGAATGTGCCCTAATTGTGGAACAAAATTAAATTTTAAGAGAAGAATATCATTTGTTGATGCCCCTGGCCACGAGATACTAATGGCAACAATGTTGTCGGGTGCTTCATTAATGGATGGTGCTTTATTATTAATTGCTGCAAATGAAGTTTGTCCACAACCTCAAACAAGGGAACACTTAGCGGCATTAGGTATTGCAAAGATTGAAAATATTATTATAGTTCAAAACAAAATCGACTCTATTTCAAAAGAAAAAGCGATTGAGCATTATAACCAAATTAAGGAATTTGTTAAAGGCACTATAGCAGAAAATGCTCCGATTATACCAACTTCAGCAATTTTTAACTCAAATATTGATATTGTCTCCCAAAAAATTGAAGAACTTATTCCATCCCCTGAGTTAGATGATGAATCCGATTTTTTGTTTAATATTGCGAGATCCTTTGATGTTAATAGACCTGGATCGGAAATTGAAAGCATCCATGGTGGAGTAATTGGAGGAAGTATAATAACTGGTAAAATTAATATGGGGGAAGAAATTGAAATTCGCCCGGGATACAGATCTAAGGAAGGTAAATATTCTTCCATTATAACAACAATTGAATCGATTTATGAAGGGAGTAATTCCTTAAGTTCAGCAAACCCTGGTGGATTAATTGCAATTGGCACGAAATTGGATCCATCGCTCACTCGTTCAGACCAGTTAATTGGTAATGTTGCAGGAAAACCCGGTACTTTGCCTGAAGTTCAATATACAGTGGAAATTGAAGCGCATTTGCTTAAAGAAGTGTTAGGTGCTGAAGAGAAAATTCCTGTAACTCCGATTTTAAAGAATGAATTGATAATGATCGTGGTAGGCACGAGCTTGTCTGCTGGAGTTGTAGAGAAAATCGGGAAGAAAAATACAATTACTTTAAAATTAAAGCGACCAATCTGTGCTTTGGATGGTTCAATAGTAGCACTAAGCAGACGGATTAAAAACCGGTTCAGATTAATTGGTTATGGTTATTTAATAGTTTCAGAATAATCAAATTATTTATTCATAATTTTCCTTTTTCATTTTTGGAAATGCAAAGTATAACATATTCAAAGTGTTAAGATCAGATTAATTAAAAAGAAAATTAACTTTTGAATTAAAATGATAAAATTAACAGTTTTACACAATGAATATGAATCTTTTAATGAAAAAAAGGCAGGTTTTTCAATTTTAATTGAATTACAAGAAGAAAGACTCAAAATTCTTTTCGATACATCCATGAAAAATGATATCGTGATTAATGCAAAAAATAAAATTATAGATTTATCAAATATTGATTATGTTGTGTTAAGCCACGGTCATTATGATCATACCGATGGATTAAAATATTTAAAATTATCCGATATTAAACATATCGTTGCCCATCCGGGTTGCTTTAAAAAAAAATTTGTTAAATATAAAGGTAAAGAAGTCTATATTGGAATTCCGTTCTATTTGGAATATCTTCAACGAGAGAGTGATGTAATTCAAAGCATAAAACCATATTGGATTTCAGAAAAAGTTGTTTTCTTAGGTAAGATTCCACGAAAAAATAGTTTTGAAGGACAAGAATCTTTAGGATATCTTGAAAATCATGAAATTGATTGGATATTGGATGATTCTGCTCTTGCAATAAAAAATTGTAATGGATTGATAATTATTTCTGGATGTTCTCATTCTGGGATATGCAATATAATTGAATACGCAAAAGAAGTATGCAATGAAAATAATATTGAAGTTGTAATAGGAGGCTTCCATTTATTTGATAAAAAACGAGTTTTTCACACAATAGATTATTTGCAATCTCAAAATATTAAAAAATTATATGCTATGCATTGTTTAAGTGATTTTGCCTTCGCAGAAATGGAAAAAGCTGGAGCGATGCGTATTCATACTTTGGAAGAATTTTATTTTTAATTTTTCCAAACAATAGCAACTTTTTTTGGTTTTAATGATCAATATATAAAAAACTAAGAAAAATGATTAAATTGGTTGAACAAAAAAATCCTATTATTGGCACTGATGCCCAAAAAACATTATATAAGGCTTATTCAACTTATGTCTCAAAATCTAAAGCAGATTTCTTTAAAGGTCTCGGATTGGGAGTAATTCAAGGTAAACGCGAAGGTATCTATATAACTATGTTGGAAGGTTCTCGTAAGAATAAACCTCCTCTAAATTTAATTGATTGCAGAACAAGCGGTGGAGTTTTTAACTTAGGTCACAGACATCCTGCTATAATTAAAGCGTTGAAGGATGGGATAGATGCTGGGCTTGATATTGGGGACCATCATTTAATTAGTGAACAGAGAGCTTTACTTGCAAAAAAATTAGCTAATTTACTCCCTGAAGGCATTTCAAAAACTCAATTTTCCGTGGGGGGAGGAGAAGCAATTGATCTAGCAATAAAATTAGCTCGATATACTACCAAAAGAAAGAAAATAATATCTGCGAAATCAGGATATCATGGTGTCACAGGACTAGCTCTCGGAGCTACATCTGCAAGATTTAGAGAAGCTTTTTCTTGGGATCCTCCAGACTATAAACATATAGAATTCGGAAATATCGAATCACTTAGAAAAGAAATTGATGAAGACACAGCTTGTGTTATATTGGAAATTATCCCCGCAACAGGCGGGATATTAATTGCACCTCCAGATTATTTTACTCAAGTACGGGAACTTTGTGATGAAAAGGGTGTAATTTTTATTGCAGATGAAGTCCAAAGTGGTTTAGGTAGAACAGGAGAAATGTGGGGGATATATGGAGGGATTTATAAAAATGAAAAAATTATTCCAGATATAATGGTTCTCGCAAAAGGAATGAGTGCAGGGATGTACCCATTAGCCACTACTTGCTATAAACCATTTTTAGACAAAGTTTTTGAAGAAGACCCCTTCATTCATATTAGCACAACCGGTGGATCTGAATTAGGGTGTTACGTTACACGTAAAATGCTTGATATTATTTCCCAACCTCTATTTTTAAAAAATATTAAGACTATAGGCAAGCAAATGGGAAAAGGTTTAAATGAACTAAAAGAAAAATATTCAAATCTAGTTGTCGATGTGAGAGGACGTGGGTTAATGTGGGGAGTGGAATTTGTTAATGATCGATATGGTATTGGTTATACTCTTAAAATGATTCAGAATGGAATTTGGGCAGATTATTGCGGTAATCGAGAAAATACAGTCAAATTAATGCCTCCATTAATTTTAAAAAAGAATGAAATGACAGAAATTATGGCTAGATTAGAAAAAGCCATGGGTAATTTACCACCACCAAAGGAATAATTATATTAATAACAATTAGGAGAGATTAAAATGGAAATGAAAGGAAAATTAGGTGTTTATTTAAGCAAAATAAAGAATGAAAGTGGGGAATTTGAAATCCTGCAACTACTTGAAAAATCATTAGATACAAATAATCCTGAAAAAGGTGAAGTCCCAATTAAATTGCTTGGATTTGGAGAAATAAGTTTGGTTTTTGAAATTTTATCAGAAAAAACTAAAAATCTCGCTTTTAAACGTCTTCCTATCTTTGATAGTGAAGAACAGGTTGAAAAGCACATCATCGGATATAATGAATATAACCGATTATTAAATGATGATCTTCATATTGAGGTCCCACCTAGTGATGCCGCTTGGGTTTATGCAGACAAAAAGAAGAAGAATATATCCCTATACTGTATTCAAGATAAAATAAGTCAACCCGATTCTATTGGAAATAAGATAATTCATAAAGTAGGGATTGAAGAGGTTAAAAATTTTATACTACTTATCCTACGCGAAACAAAAAAAGTTTGGAAATTTAACAAAGATAACATCGACAAAGGAATCCAAATTGGTTTAGATGGTCAAATTTCTAACTGGGTCATAAAGGAATATGATGTGAAAGATCCCCATGTCAAAATTGATAGCAAGCTTGTCTATATTGACACATCAACCCCTATGTATAGAATAAACGGAGAAGATGCAATGGAAGGTATATTGTTTCTAAAAAGTGCCCCCTCTTTTATGCGATGGATTTTAAAATTATTCTTTTT
>JAUWOE010000071.1 GCA_030612265.1 Promethearchaeum sp. | reverse complement strand
TCAAATAGTATATTATGTGGTGGTATCTTGGAATTCATTGGGGACTTCAGAAATATCAAATTGTGTTTCAGTTCTTATTGATTTTTCATATAGAAGCCCATTATCTATTGGACTTGGAATCGCCGGTACATCCTTATTATTGGTAGCAATATCTATTGTGGGAGTAAGAATATATAAGAAAAAGAGAATGTAAAAATAGAAAATAGAAGAAAAACTTAGATTATTTAATAATGCCAGAGGTAAATTCCGATATTGATAAGATTATTTTGCATTTCAGACATAACAATCGGCAATACATCCTTTTTTCTTTGAAATCTAACCCAGATACATATTTATATTTAAAACATGAAAAGGAAAACATAATTGCACTGTTATATGGAAAAGATATTTTTCCTAAAATTCAGTCTTTGCTGAAGGAAAATTCCGCTAATTGTATCGAGTGTGAATTAGGAACGCTTATTAAGGGAGGAGTTTCATATGACGAGCCGGATCTGGTTGAATTTAACTTATCAAAATCAAAAGCTAACCATATTTTAGAAGATATAAAATTAAATACAGAAATTATTAAAAATAAAATTGAAATTGTTTGTTTTAACTAGGGAATATTATGAAATTTAAAGAAATGCTTAAGATCGAGCTTAAAAAGAATGAAGATTTTCCTGAAAACCTTTTGGATTTATTACCTCGAGGTTATCAAGAATTAAATCATATTGCAATTTTAAATTTAAAACCAGCACTTAGAAAATATACTAGTCAAATTGCTGAATCAATGCATGAAATTTTACCTTCTCTTATAGCAATTTGGCATAAATCCGGTGAAATTAAAGGAAAATTTCGACAACCACAAGGACTGGTTCATTTATGGGGAGATACAAATTCAGAGATAATAGTTACGGAGAATCATGTGAAATATAAATTTGATTTTACAAAAATTATGTTTGCAAAAGGGAATGTGACAGAAAGAAGAATTTTACCTACAAGAATTAAAGAAGGAGAGATAGTAATTGATATGTTCGCAGGAATAGGATATTTCTCTTTAGGTATGGCAAGAACCAAAAAGCCAAAAAAAATTTTTTGTATTGAGTGGAATCCTGAAGCTTTCAATTATCTTTGTGAAAACATACAATTAAACCACGTTGAAGAGATTATTACCCCAATTTTTGGAGATTGTAAAGAAAAAATAGTTGAACTTAAAGAAAACTATATTCGCGCAGATAGAATTATTATGGGATTACTGCCCGCACCTGTTGATGCAATTCCTGCTGCTTTATCAATAATCAAGGATGAAGGCGCTGTAGTAGTATACGAGGGAGTAGAAGAGAAAGAATCAACAAAACTTTTTGATAAATTTTCAGAAATTGCAAATCGGGAGGGATTTATCACAACTATAATTGAACGCAGAATTGTTAAGATTTATAAACCTCATCTTTATCATGTAGTTATCGAAATTTTAGTTAAGAAGAAATAATTGAAAAAATTTTAAAAACAATATTTTCTAGGAAAAATTTTTTTAAATTTAAACGCGATATATTTTTAGGTAACATTAGATAATGACTACTAAAAAAAATACCAAATCAATAGTATTCGACTATTCTCACAATAACACGCTAACTCTTGAATCCCCAAGTTATGCAGATTTTACCGAATTTCTATTTGGGTCATCATTTGCATTAGGAAAAATCCAAGCGGGTTTTACAAGTGTTGATAAGCTAAAAAAATATAAGATGTGTATCATCGGAGGTCCTCGAGAAACCGTATTTCAACCAAACGAAATAGAAGTAATTGTTAATTATGTTAAAAGTGGCGGTAGTCTCTTAGTGATCAACGATGAAGGGGGAGATTATGGAACAAATACTAATTTAAATGAATTAACCAGAGATTTTGGCTTTGAATTTAATTCTGATATTATTTTTGATTCAATGAATTTTGTATCTAAACAAAATCGAGTAGTAATAAATGAATTCGAACCCCATATTATCACACGAAATATAGAAGGAATAGTACAATCAAGCGCTTGTACTATTAAATTATTAGATTATATTGAAGCTGATGAAAATATAGATGCGATTCCGGTATGTAAAACAAGTTTAAATAGTTTTCATACGATCTGGAATGGAAAAGAATGGGCAGAAGAACTAGATGCTCCAAGAAGTATTATGGTTTTGGCTTTAAATTATTATAAAGGAAGGATAATAGCCCTAACTACAGTTTCAATGTTTTCATCCTTATCTTCATCCTATGGCTTTTTTGCTTTGAATAATCAAGACCTCATTGCAAATATTTTTATGTGGTTATTAGATACTTCAAGCGCTAGTACTGATTCAAAATTAATTAATATTAAATTAAATTATAATTTATTTAGCTGGATTGAAAAACTGGTTCAAAAAGAGAGAAAGTGGAGAAATTCGGATGATCTAATTAATTTTGCTTTAAAATTTATTAAGGATAATTATGAAGAAGTTATTCAAAAAATAGAAGAAGATCGAGAAAATTTACATATAGAAAGACAAAAGCAAAATAGAGAATTACAATCAGAATCTGTTGGAAATGCTCAAGACCAAGAAGAAAATTACTATCCTGCAGAAATTGGAACGGGATCTGCAAAGGATTTAGGTGAAATTATGGATAGCCTATCAGAAATTACTCAAGGTGCTGTCGGTAAAGACTTTGATATTAAAAACTTGGAGTTCGAGTTATCGGAAAAAAAAACAAAAGTAGTAAAAACTAAAGGTATTCAAACCACAAAAAAAATTCCTAAAAAAACTCATAAAGTTATTTCAAAAAAAATCAAAGCAGGGGCAAAAAATCCATTAAAATCTAAAGCAGATAAAGTTATTGACGAGGCATTAAAATCATTAGGTTCATTTGATGATTTTTCGAAAAAACTAGCTGAATTTAAAACATTAACTGATGATGATGAATCAGTTGTATAACCTATAATATTACAAAAGTTCTTCGATATGATCCTTGAGATATTTAATAACTCCACCCTCTGAGTTACTCAGAGCTATCTCATCAGCAACAGCTTTTAATTCATCTGTAGAATTTTCCATAGCGATTCCACAACCTACAGCTTTCAACATCCCGATATCGTTATGGTTGTCGCCAAAAGCGATAACGTCCTCCATTTTAATATCTAGGCTTTGTGTTAAATAGCGAAGCATTTGAGCTTTACCCGCTTCATGTGAATTAATTTCAAGCCAATACCAATCTCCTTCATAACCTAAAGCATTATAAGCAATATCTTCAATATAAATTAAATTAGTTTCATTCTTGAACTTTTTATAAATCGTTTCTTTAAAGGGATCAAGAATATCTTTGGTTGTGTGAAATTGAATGCTTACAACATCATTTTCTTTAAAGGGGATATATCTTTCACTTTCTAAAGGTTTGATTCCTTTAGTTCCCCAAGTTCCCTTATTAAAAGTTACAATTTTTAATTTTGGATCAAAAACTGCAAAAACCATTGGTGGAATATTAAATTCTTGGCTTAAATTTAGTATTTCATCAATAACTTCTGGATTAATATTTGTTATTTTTAAAAATTCTTGAGATTTTAAATCAGCAAGTAGAGCCCCGTTTGTAAGGATACATGGATAAGGAAGATTTAAATTTGGAAGAGCCTTAATGGTCTTTTTCATATCTCGACCTGTAGCAATTGTGAATTTCAGCCCTTCATCCATTAAATCATTTAAATCTTCAATATATTCTTTTGAAAGAAATTTAGGATTATCAAGTAAAGTTCCATCTAGATCTGATACAATGAATTTTCCGGTAATTATGATTCACTTCCAAGCGTTATTTCAATAGATATTAGGTTTAAAAAAAAAAAGTTAAATTTGAATTAGGTTAATTCTTTCTTTTGTTTCTTCTCTTCTTCTTTTTCGTGATCATGTTTGTGTTCGTGATCATGGGAATGTTCATGATTAACTTCAGGCACAGGAGGCTTAGCGTAAACTTCAACAAATTTCACCGTTTCCACACCTAAATGCTCTTGAATATCAAAGCTTGCACCCATCTTGAAATAAAGTCCGCCCTGTTGTTGAGCAATCTGATATACGAACATTTGTGGTAATTCTATTTCCAGAACACTTTCACTCTTATTATGTTTGATTTTAAATTCTTTTAAAATTGTATCTGAGCCCGGCATACGCCTACCCATCAGTCCTCTCACTTGATTGTCAAATCCATCAATTAAATCGACTACTTTAATTTTATATTCGATTTTTCTTCCTGCAAGTGGATGATTGAAATCTACAAGGAGTCGCCCTTGAGCGGCTCGTAAAACAGTCCCAGTTCTTCCTTTTTTATCTTTATAGGTTGCCCCTGGTCTTGGTTCCTCATTCATATCTTTTTTAAATTGTTTCGCACTAACTTTTTCAATTTTATTTCCTACTCGTTCGCCGAAAGCTTCTGCGGGTTCAAGTTTAATAATTTTTTCTTCAAAGAATTTTATTCCTTCTTGAATTACGGCATCAATACTATCCGTTATAAATCCTTCTTTACCAACAATTGCTAAATCAGGAACATACTGGTCAATTTTTTTTGGATCGTAATTTGGGAGCATTTGAGCATCATCTGGATTTGAAGCTTGAAAAACAATTTCTTTTTTTGGATCTTCATCATCTACGGTCTTTCCACGTATATCAACCGATACCATATCTCCAATTTTAACTTTTTTAGTTTCTAATTTCTTTTTTCTTTGAGCTTCTTCTTTAGCTTTATTATCTACTTCAGTTTCTACATCAACTTTTGAAATTTCTTCTTTTGCAACTTTTTTGATTGTTTTTTTCGTTGTTTTTTTAGTTGCTTTTTTTGATGTTTTTTTGGTTACTTTTTTTGTAACTTTTTTGGTTTCAGTCTCAGCCATTATAATCAATCCAATAGTGATTAATTAATGAAAAGAAGCATCAATTTTTTATTTTTTGATAAATATGAAAAAATTGAAAAAGGAAGATATTACTGAAGAGAATAAACGAATATCCGAGATTTTTATAGATAAATTATAAACATAGCTTCGCGTCAAATTAAATCAGTCCAAATTAAATCAAAAATAACAAAATATGGGTAAAAATTTTCATGATATCAATTATTCATACAAAAACCAAGCCTATTAAAGATGTAAAAAGCGCATTTTCAAAACTAATGTCTCAATTGAATTACAAACCTTCTAAAACAAGAGTGCTCTTAAAGCCAAATATAGTAGATGCTGTAAAACCCCAGACAGCCGTTATTACTGATCCCAGAATAATAGAAGGTCTTATTCTAGCTTTAAAGGAAAAGGGCGTAGAGGAATTTGTAATCGGTGAGAATTCTGGATTTTTCTCAATAAAAGAAGAAAATTTCCGACGATTAATTAAAGAAACAGGATATCAAAAAATGGTTGAGAGATTAAAAAAAAGGCATGAAATTGATGTAAAAATACTTAATTTGCAATTTACAGACCTCGAAGAGTATTCATGGACTTATGGAAAACTAAAACTTCCAAAAATTTGCCGTACACACTCTTACATCAATATTGCTAAAATGAAAACCCATCAAATGACCGGAGTAACATTATCCATGAAAAACCAAAAGGGATTGCTTCTATTCCAGGATAAAAAGAATTTTCATTTAGGTTATGGAGGTGCGGGTTCGCTTCATTCTTGTATTCGTGAGCATGCAAAAGTAATCCAACCCGAATTTAGTATTATTGATGGAACTAGCGCATTAGAAGGAACAGGTCCGGTAACAGGTCCCGAAAATCAAACAAAAGTTAGACATTTAGGCATTTTATTGGCAGGTAAAGATATGATTGAATTGGATAACGCAGCTTGCCAAATTATGGGAGTTCCGATTGAAGATGTTCAACATTTACCAAAAAGAGAAGTAAAACTCGCGCCCGGAAGTGAACCACTGATACCCGTAGATCCTCCTTTTCAGAAACCTGATTCATATATGAAATATGGAAATATATTTCTGCATACTTCGCCCTATGGATGTTCTAATTGTCAAATGGCTTTTTCCAGAATGTTTAGAAAAATCATGTTTACCCCAGAATTTGTTAAAAAATTTCAATTATTACAGCAAAAATATCCCAGAATCGATGTTTTTGTTGGGAAAATGAGTATTACAGAAGTACCGAATCTTGATAATCCTGTTGTTTTTTTCGGTAATTGTACTCAAAGTATTGCAGAAGAATTGGGAAAAAAATTTATCCCAGAATGCCCTCCAAATCATAATAAAGCTTTAGAAATGTTATTTAAATTGTAAAATTGACTGGAATTAAAAACGGGCTTATTTTTTAGTAAATTTCTTTTTTAAATCAAATAATGGAACATTTGGGATTATATCTTCAGAATTTATGGAATATCCTCTTAATTTTTCTAATTCTACGGCTCTTTTATCAAAAAGTGTAGGTTGATTTGCATTGGAATCCAAATTTGAAGAAAAATCCTTCTTTAATTGAAGTGGTATAATACTTATAGGAAGATTTTCTTTATATAACTCTTTAATTGGTGATTCTTTGGGTTTTTGTAAATCGTTTATCATAGGAATGTCCAAAGGTAATTCTGTTGGTGCTCGTTTCACTAAACGCGTTGGAGGTTTTATCCGAGATTGTTGCATGCAATAAGGACAAGTTTCTTTGGTTAATCCATGTTCACAAAACATCTTAATATAAATAAATGGATTTTGATTATTATTTTTTATCATTATTTTTTATCATTATTTTTAGTTTAGGTATTTTACTTAATTCAATAAAATCTTAAGAGAATTCTTGTTCTATGCAACATTTTTCTCCATTATTAATATTGATGAAGATATTTAATAATAAAGCGGGGAAATTGGCAAAAATTTAAAAATTACATTAGATCATTATATATTAACAGATATATATTAACCGATTAATAATTATCCGAATCTAATTTGAATGAGTTCCCAGAAATGATCACAAATGAAGATTTATTAAGTAAGATTGAAAATTACGGAAAATACTTAAAAAATATTGATCCAATAACTGCAAAGGAGAAAGGTGTGGTATATACTCCGGAAAAAATAGTGGATTTTATGATTGGAAGTATTGATTTTTTATTGTTAAAATTTTTTAATCTGAAAAAAGGGATTAGAACAGAAAAAAATCTTAAATATTTGGATCCGGCGGCAGGAACAAATACCTTTGCTTGTGGTCTATTAAAATATGCGAAGAAAAAATTCTCAGATGAGAATTCAAATCTTCCATCAGCTCAAGGTGCATTTGATAATTGGGTAAAAAACGGATTTCTGAATAATATTTATTTAATCGAAATCTTGAAGGATCCTTATCTATTGGGACATTTAAGGTTTTTATCAACCTTAGACAAACTCGGTATGAATCTAAAGCTTAAAGACTTAAATCTCAATTTTTCCTTATCGAACACATTTTTAAATCCAAATTATATGAAAAAAAATGATCCAAGGGAAGTTTTTGTTATAATGGGGAATCCTCCTTATAATCTAAGCAGCCAGAATAATTGTGCTTGGATTAATGAAAAAATAATGGATTATAAAAAAGATTTGAAAGAAAGGAACAAAAAGATCATTTCAGATGATTACGTAAAATTCTTGCGATTCGGACAATGGAAAATTAAACAAGCAAAATCAGGTATTTTGGCCATGATTACGAATAATCGATATCTTGAAGGCCAAATGTTTTCAGTTATGCGAGAATCACTACGAAACACTTTCGATCATATATATATTGTAAATTTACACGGAGATATGAGAAAAAAAGAGGCGGGTAATCCATTTGATATACGTGTTGGAGTTAGTATTGCCTTCATGGTCAGAATTGATAATTCTCCAAATAAAAATGCAGCTATTTATTATATGGATATTCCAAATCCAACTCGTGAAGAAAAATTTTCAATACTTTCACGTGGATTTCAAGAAGAAAGATTTAAATTACTTTCAGAAACAAAAAAGAATTATTTTGTTTATATAGATACCGAACTATTAGACAGATACGAATCTTTTCCGAGTATTGATTCATTTTTCGTAGCTTCCCCGACAAGCGGTATCATGGTAGGTAAAGATCACTTATTAGTTGATACAGATCGAAAAAATGTGGAAACTAATCTAAAATTATTCTTTGATAAAGATTTTGGCAGATTAGATGAACTTAAAATAAAAACCCACGATTCTAAATCATGGACAAAAGATAAAGTATATGCAAAAACAAATTTAAAGCATGCAATAAGCAAAATTACACCGATTCAATATCGTGGATTTGATTTTAGGTATATTGCTTATGATAGAAGCATTGTTGAAGGACATAGAATGGGATATATTGATCAAATCGCCCAAAATAATCCTGCAATTACCGTTTCAAAATCATCCCGAAAACCAAGTTTTTGCACTGCATTTATTGCAAATCAAATAATTGAAAAGTGTTATATGTCTGTTACAGACACCTCCTATGCATTTCTTTTAAATAAAGATGGGAAATCCAACATTGATAAAAAATCTTCACGAATCCCATTTAATTGCTCAGATGAAGAATTTTTCTACTATATTTATGGTATTCTATTTTCAATGATCTATCGAAAACGTTATGATGAATATTTGCGGAAAGGTTTCCCTAGAATACCAATCACGAAAAATCGAAATTTGTTTATTGAAATGTCTGAATTGGGAAATAAATTAGCACAAGCACATTTACTAAATATTAAAATCGATCCAAAATTGGATATTGCAGATATTTCTCCAGATCAATGGATTGTAAAGGATTTTTATTATTCACTTGAAGAAGAATGTTTATATTTTGATAAAACAAAAAAATCTTGGATTAAAGGTATAACATTACAAATGTGGGAGTTTTCAATTGGAAATATTCCACAATTACCTCAATTCCTTAAATCTCGAAAATATTCTTCTGTAAGAAAGTGGAATACGTTGCAAAGAAGTTTAACACATGAAGAATTAATAGTTTTCTTAAAAATCTGCTCTGCAATAGAAATAACATTGAAATTATTACCGAATATCGATGAAATTTATAAGAAAATAGATATTTTAGAATGATAATATGGAGTTTATCAAGTTAGATCAGTCTCATAAAGAACAATTCGAAAAACTATTGAATTTTTCTTTTCCACAAGAGAATGAGGAAGAAAATGAATGGGTAAAATTATTTTTTAAGAATGAAAAAATATGGGATGATGTTTACGGATGGTTCGATGGAGAAATTTTAGTATCAACGCACAGTAGTTATTCTGGTCAATTTATGATAAGAGACAAATTTTTTGATTTTAAATTTATTGAAAACATTGCGACTCTTCCTCCCTATCGGAAAAAGGGATTAATTAGAAAGGGTTTGAAAAAGGAAATTGAAAAAAATTATGATTCAAATTTCCATTTTCTTTGTTTAGGCCCTTTCAAGCATGATTTTTATCGAAAATTAGGCTTTGAAACTGCGATGGATAGTAAAAAGCTAGAGTTTGATTTTGATTTTTTATCCAAAAAAACTGATTTACGAGGATATACAACCAAAATTGGAAAATTAAAGGATGATTCTAACTTAAGAGACGACCTTATTCAAGTTAACAAATGGTTTGGGGATCATTGCAGGTATAATCAATCAATAGTTCCTGAGATATTTAATGAAACACATATCCAAATGTCAATAAAATATATTGCAGTCGCTTATGATGAAAATTTGGTTCCAAAAGGATATATGGTATTTATGGAAAAAGATCAGATATTAAAAATTAACATTATGCAGTATATTGATCTTCAAGCTTTTTACGCGCTAAAACAGTTTTTATATTCTTATCAAGACCAAGTTAAAGGAGTCCTTTTATTTTCCATCCCACCTGATTTTCCAATTGATTTACTAATTGATAATTATTGGTTAACTGGAAAGAAATTTTCGCTTCAAGATGCTCCATGGCATATGTTTAGGATAGTAAACCTTGAGAAAGTTTTAAATAAAATTTGTAAAGAGTTTCCAGATCAAGATATATATCTAAAAGTTTCAGATGATTTGATAAATAATAACAATGGAATCTTTCTACTTTCAAAGAGTAAAATTGAGCGCATTGAATCTTATTCAGGAAAGATTGATGCTATTATTTCAATTAGCGATTTAGTTCCTTTAGTTACTGGGAGAAAATCATCTTTTGAACTATATTTAAGTGGAAAACTAACTGTTCCTGAAAATGAAACAATTTATAATTCAAAAAACTTAGCACCCCAGATAATTTCTGAGTTCGATAAAATATTTCCCAAAGTAAATACATTCAGTTTTTCGTAGGCTCAGATTATTCTAGAACCATCATTTTTTTCAATCAGATTAAGTTTTATCATCATCGCCCAGTTAATAGAAAGAAAGACATTTATTACCTTTTTCGAATTATTTTTATTATTAGAAGCGTTTTTTTTTTTAGTTGTTTAAAATGAAAGCTAACTTAAATTTTGATCATATTACACCTTTTATCCCTAAAATAATAGAATTCGCTACAGAGTTCTATATGGAGTTTGATGGATTACATGGCTTGCCCCATGTAAAAAGAGTTCTTCAGAATGCTCAACGAATCCATGCCCATGAAGGAGGATCTTGGCCTTTGATTGAATCTATAATCTGGCTACACGATATTGGAAGGATAGATGAAGTAAAGAAAAAGAAAAACCATGCAATAATATCAGCTAAATCTGCGGGAGAATTCTTAAAAACATTAAATTTCTCATCACAAGATATTCAAGAAATTCGACATGGGATATTAGGACATAGTTTTTCAATGGGAGGAAAACCGCAAACTCTGGAAGCACAAATCACATCCGACGCTGATAAATTAGATGCTCTTGGAGCAGTTGGAATCTTCCGTGTTTGCGCCTATCAAGGCCAAAAGAAACTAGGAATATCTGAGGTGATTGCTCACATAGATGAGAAAATTTTAAAACTTGAGAACCAAATATTTTTAGATTATAGTAAAAAATTAGCAAAAGAACGAACAAAGATAATTCTAGATTTTAAAAAGCAACTTAAAGATGAACTTACTGAGTATGTTTAGCTTTTAAGCTCAAGTACCATTTCCAGGTATGTTTTTGGTAAAATATCTTTTTTTGTATACCCACATTCTTCAATAAATGAAAATAAGATTTTTTTATAAGAATCGATTAATTTGTCATCTTTCACCAAGATTTCAGCTTCAAAGTATGATCCTGGTAGATGCTCAATGGTATCTATTAATACTTCGATATTATTACCATTGTAATTAAGCTCAAAGACTTCACGATGCTTATTAATTGCAATGATTTTCTTAAAGCTTAAAGCTTTCAATATTTCTTCAATTTTCTGCGCCTCAATTACGTGACAAACATGTTCCACTCTTGTTTTTATAACTTTATCTAAATTTGGCCCCTTATAAGTCAAATCTACTACTTCTTTACGCTTCTTGAGTGTTTTAGGATCTGATTCTGTTGTTTTTCTCAAGCGTAAAGCTTCATCAGTTTTTGAAAAATCTCGAGATTCTACAGGATAATTATAGTAAGTGTCGATTTGATCTAAAATAGCAGTTCTCTTGGCTTTAAGATCCATTAATTTCTTAATTAATAAATCAATATCGACAATTTTGATTTTAGTTTCGATTTCAAACATATGCAAAATCACTTTCATAACAATGATATAAAACGGAAATTTCTATGAGTTATGTATCCATAATGGGAAAATAATAAAGAATTAATCGAAATAGCCCCTCCAGGATTCGAACCTGAGTCAAAGGGGTCAGGGCCCTTTATGCTTGGCCACTACACTAAGGGGCTTTCTCTACTATGTTAAATGATTACAAGTAAAAAAATTTTGCCTAAACAAAAAATTGAAAAAAATTGAAAAATTTGATATAATTGATCAAATATGGTTAAAATATCTCCTCTAAAACCATTTCTTCCTAGAAATCCAAAGGAATTTTGCACAAATCCTTATGATATTATTGAAAAACAAGAAGAATTGAAGTTAAAAAAAAACCAAAACTCGCTTATCCATCTAATTTTACCTGATGGAACAGGTGATGAAGTATATGAAAATGCTAAGAAAGCTTTTAGTCAATTAAAAGAAAGCAAAGCAATTATTCAAGAGGAAACATATTCAATATTTCTCTATCGTCAAGAATCACCCGATTTCAGCCAGCAAGGATTTATAATGGGAAGTTTATTGGAAGATTATGATAATGGAAAGGGAATTCTCAAACATGAATATACAAGAGCAAAACCGTTAGCAGATCGAACAAAACATATCACTACTACTCATATGGCTGCTGGATTGGTTTGGAATGTGTTTAGATCAAATGAGAAAATAAATTCAGTTATGGAAGATATTAAAAAACGTGAACCATTATTTGATTTTCAAAAATATGGCTATAGACAGATTTTATGGAAGGAATCCGACCCAGAAATTATCCAAAAATTAAAAGGACTGTTCAAAAACGAAAAACTATATATTGCAGATGGTCATCATCGCTGCGCTAGTGCAAATGAATATCGTAAATTGAAATTAAAAGAAGGTAAAACCCCTACAGGTAAAGAACCTTGGGAATATTTATTAAATTATGTTTCCTCAGATGATCAAATCAAAGTTATGGCATATAATAGAGTCATTAGGAAACTGCCGATATCTGAAGAAGATTTCATGAAGAGACTTAATGAATTTTACTGTGTTACTCCAGTTAACGAGGGATTTAATCCGAAGGAAAAACATAAGGTTGCTTTATGTTGTAAAGGAAAATGGTATAAATTAAATGTAAAAAGCAAGAAATTTGTAAATATAAGAGATTCATTGGATGTTGCGATTCTTCAAGATAAAATTTTTAGCCCAGTTCTTGGTATCGAGGATCCTCGTACTCATAAAAATATTTTCTTTGTTGGGGGATTAGATGATCCAAAAGAAATGGAAAAATATGTAACAGAAGAGGGAAATGATTTATTTTTCAACCTTTATGCAGTCAATATTCGCGATTTAGAAGCCATTGCAGATATTGGAGGAGTTATGCCCCCAAAAAGCACCTGGTTTGAACCTAAAGTGCTTTCTGGACTTGTTATTTATAATTTAGATAATTAATTTTCATTTTTTTTCTCAATTTACTGTTCAGTTCTCCCAGTAACAATATCAATAGAAAACATCAGCAGATCTACCAAATCAAAGAAGAATTTAAACAAATTTCATAATTTAAGTAATTTTTTTATACTTCAATTGTTTGCTCTATAATATGGAAGAAATGGAAGTAAAAGAAGCAATCCGCGTAGATAACATGGTAAAATATTATAAATCTAGAAAGAAAGTTGTTAAAGCTGTTGATGGTATTTCCTTTAGTGTTTTAAGAGGAGAACGATTTGGGTTTCTTGGACCAAATGGTGCAGGAAAAACCACCACTATTAGAGCGATTTTAGGACTTTTACGAAGAGTGGAAGGAGAAATTACCATATTAGGTGAAAAAATCAACCCAAATAAAGATACAACATATCGCAATCACATTGGTTATATTCCAGGAGAACTTGGTTTAGATCCTGAATTGAATGCTATTCAAATTTGTAAATATTTAAGTAAATTATATGATATTTCGTTCAACTTGGATGAGATTTTAAAAATCGCTGAAAGATTAAAGTTAGATGTTATTCGACCCATTCAAGTATTAAGCAAAGGAAACAAACAAAAGGTGGGAATACTTACAGCATTAATGGGTGATTTTGAATTACTAATTTTAGATGAGCCAACAGCGGGTTTAGATCCGTTAATTCAAGCAGAATTCTTTGAAATTTTGAAAGAAAAACAAGCGCGAAGTAATTGTACAATTTTCATTTGCTCACATATCCTTTCTGAAATTGAAAAAAATTGTCATCGAGTCGCAATTATCCGCGAAGGCAAAATAGTTGAAATCTCTGATATCTCTGAACTCAAAGAGAAGGGTTTAAAGAGTTTTCAATTAGAATTCACAACAAATGAAGGACTACAGGATTTTTTAAAATATCTACAAAATGAATGTCCAAGCAATACAATTAAATCACAGAGTGCCAACAGTGTTGAAATTTTAATTCCACCTGAGAAAAAAAGATTTTTATTACATGCCATTAGCGAAAAGGAATGGGCAGGAGAATATATTAAAGATTTCAATGTAAACAATTCGAGTTTAGAGGAGATTTTTATGAAATATTATGACGAAGAAGAAGAAAATATTGAAAATATGGAGGAGGAAAGCAAATGAAAGTTCATACTATTGCATTAATTGAGATCAAAAAGAACTTTAAAAGTGTCCTAAAAGTGTCGTTTTTTATGGGCGCGTTTATTTTAATGATTACAGCAATTTTTGACCCAGATTCATTTTCGGAATTGGAAGGATATATGGACACAATGCCTCCCGCTATCTTGGAAATGATGGGTGGAGCAATGGATCTTGGGACATTTGGTGGCTTCTTTACAATTGAATTTCTTTCAATGATTTGGATTTGGCTTGGGATTTATTTTATCCTACAAGCAGGACAAGATATACCATCTACTATAGAAAATAAGACAATAGATTTGACATTAAGCAAACCTTTGAAACGATGGGAATTCGTCATCGGAAGATATATGAGATTTCTTTTTTCAATTTTCTTCGTTATATTTTTCATGTTAATGGTAACCTTTCTAATGATATCAATTGCCCCCAATCTTCAAGATCAAGTTATAAATTTAGCTGAATTCTTTTGGGGATTAACCTGGGCATTTTTATTTATAGTTTCTTTAACTACAACTGCCTTCTTTTTTTCAGTCTTTCTTAATAGAAAGAAAGCAACAGGGATAGCATTTGGGATTCTGGTTTTATTCTTTGTAATAGGTACCTTTTATAGCTTTTTTGATGATAGAATTCAAGATATTAAGTACCTTAGCTTGTTCTTTTATTATGACCCCTCAAGAATTATAGTTTCCCATAATTTCGACGAAACTGCCATAAGAGATTTCCTAATTCTATTTGGATATTCTGTGATTTTGCTTTTTGCCTCAATAATTGTGTTTAATAAACGAGATATTCCTGTTTAATTTTTTTTCTTTCTTAAGATGGATGGATTTGATATTTACATAGAATTTCAATTATAAAATTGTATGAAGAGAAAATTAATTTAGAGGACATTTCAATCGAATGAATGGGAGCATCTTTTATATTTAAGAAATCACAGGGTAATTATGTTCACGTAATTTTTCTTCAATTTCCAGACGTAACTGGTTATCAGATTCAAAATGGCTTGATATCGTAAGAATGAGAGGAATGGCCTCTTTTCTATAATTATCGAAGGCATCTGCACAATCTCCTGTCGTACCTTTCCAACCTTTATTTAATTTCTGTCGTTCTTCGCATAATTTAATAAATTCTTCTGTTTGTTTTCGCAATTTATATAGGATTTCTGCTCCCTTTACAACAAATTTCTGGGTTCCTTTCCAATCTTTTAGTTCTTCTTCAATTATATCTGTAACGGTTGAAATTGTTTGATGCATTTCGTCCCATAGATTATATTTTATCTTAGAAATCATTTCCCGATCATTAATTAGAATGTCAAGCAATTTTTTAACGTCTTTTTTAGCAACAATTTTATTAACCAAATTTTCCACCAACATGAATTAAATATATCTCTGTTTTTCCAAATTAATCAACGAAATTCAAATATTAAAATGATTTGATTTAAAAAATGAGAGCCTTTTGATAACTTATAGTTAATTAAAATTTAGTTCAAATTTGTTAAGAAAAGTTAAGAAAAATTAATTGGTTATGATCCATTAAAAACAAATGATAATTAAAAATGGATCGCGATGGTAGGAAGGATTATAAAGGTTCAACTAAGCCTAAAAGCAAAAATGTTATCAAAAAAGGCAAAAATCCTTCAAAAAAAAAATCTAAATCATCTCAAAAACGAAATATAATCCGCGAAACAAAATTTGTTACCTTAAATTCGACAAATATACAGATGATTAAAAATTATTTTAAAACTATTGCACCAAATCTATATGATCTATTTGCTCAAAGTAATAATTATGTTTTATATCAATTTGAGGGAAGAACTCGGGATGTTTTCCTTGTTCCAACAACTATGAGCAAAATTGTAAGAAAACTCTCAATAAATTTACCGGTGATGCATGCTGGGATTCATTTAGGATATGTGAAGCCTAAAAGGACTCATTCAGGTTATGTTAGAGGATTTTTCCTTTCATATGAAGGAGGACGTTTCGTATATGACTTTTTAAAAAACAATCATCCCGAATTACAAAAGGATATTCAAACAATTCAATTGAATGCAAAAGGAGAGAGATCCTTTCTTTACGGAAAAGAAATCAATTTTGAAGATGTGACAAGCAATACATCCAAATTGGTTAAGAAAAGAATAATTTTTGTATTAAATCAAAAAAATAATTACATTGGAATTGCTTTATTAATAGTTAAACAAGCCGGGCAAAAAAAACCTGAAGAACCCGGGCAAAAAAAATGGGATGTTCATAGTAG
>JAUWOE010000200.1 GCA_030612265.1 Promethearchaeum sp. | reverse complement strand
TGAGTGTTTTTTGAAAGTTTTACAATAATCCTTATTTTTTAGAAAAAATTTGCTGTTATTTCGGAGCTTCGACAAAAACTTTGTTTTTCCCCTTAAGCATTTGTTTAGCTATCTACACTTCGACCAAGGAAGAACAAACATTTCATAGTTTCTTTTCTATATATGGTTTTGGAGATTTGATTTCCCTTTCGCCATCAAAACCTTTATATTTCTTAAAAGTTTTACAATAATAATTTCTTATAATATTACAATGAACATTTTTTTTTTCAAAAGATTTATGATAACAATATTTATACAAACAAAGTTTCAACTGATTTACAATGAGCATAGATTGGATTCCAACTGGTCCTTTTCGAAAAATAACTCCTAAAGAACAAGGAAATCGAGGGTTTTTTCCATCAAATAAGGTGGAAGCAGGTATTGTGGAGTATGAATCAGGGTTAGAGCGAGATCTATTTTTGAACGCTAATCATGCCCCTGATGTAAAACGAATTCAACATCAACCCATTACAGTTAGCTATAAAACATGTGATGATCATATCCGAAAATATACTCCCGATGCCTATCTTGAATTTCAGGATGGTTTTAAGGCATTAATCGAGATCAAATATGCCTCTGAAGTGAGCTCCGAAGAATTAAAATATCGAGAACGATGGGAAAAAGCCTTTGAATGGGGAAAAAAAAGAGGAATCCTATTTTGCGTGCTGACCGAGAAAGAAATCAGAACCCCTCGGTTGCACAATATATGGTTTACATTGGGGGCATCAAAATCATCATCGAATGATAGATATATTCCGCAGTTACAATCACTTATTCCCAAGGATGGAGAGCGATATGAAACTCTTTGCTTCCTGCTCGCAGAATCGGGGGGATTTACCCTTAATAAATCTGCTCAGATCATCTGTTATGCCATTTATCATGGATTGGTTTTTCTGGAGACTTTTTCTTCCCATGAAATAACTAATCAAACTTTGATTAGAAAGAAAATATCAAGATCTTCAATGCCTTTTAGATCGCTTAGTGAAGTTTTACATTTCACTGATATTCAAAATAACGATTCACTTGAAATCAGCCAAATCAACGAACAAGAAAAAAAGATTGAAAACACTCTTGGCACTTTGTCTTTTCACATCCCTGAAAAATATGTTTCTACGGTCAATCAAAGAAAAAAGCTCGTTGATTTATGGTTAAAACAACCAAGAAGTCATCGAACTGTTGATTGGAGGACAAAATTCTGTAAAAAATGGAAAATTAGCGAAAAAACTATATATAACTGGGTAAAGGCATACCGAGAAGAGGGGATCGAAGGATTAATGCCTCAATACCGAAAATCAGGTCGAAAATTGAGTAATCAAAATGAACAAGTTGGACTTCTTGAGAAGGCTCGGGAATCTTACTTCAAACCTTTGAATACATTGAATAATGCATATTCTGAATTGGTTAAATTGTGTAAGAACGCACAGATCACGCCTCCTAATGAATCTTCGTTTAGATCTTATTTATACCGGATGTCATCAGCAGTAGATTTTACTCGAAAACGCGGAAAAAAGTATTATAAGTCCAATTTTACCCCTTCCCTTGCGTCATTTCAAGGGGCTTATATGCCAATGCAAATCCTTCAATTAGATAACACTCGCTTTGATGTATTTCCTGTGGATTCTGAAGATAGGGAAAGATTACCTACCCCTTATATGACGGCAGCAATGGATTGTTATACACGGATGATTACGGGATTTGATATTTCATATTTTCCAAGTTCGGGACGAACAGTTCTTGAAGTATTAATTCAATCCATTCTGCCAAAAATAGAATATACAAATATATTTGAAACTCAATCGAATTGGACGATTCAAGGTTTTCCTGTTCTTATTTTAGTGGATAATGGGATGGATTATCGGTCGAAGGATTTGAAAAAATTCTGCATGAAATATGATATCATCTTAGAATTTGTCCCCATTAGAACACCACGCTATAAAGCATTCATCGAACAGTGGTTTAATATACTTCGCAATGCCCTAAAAGATGAAAAAGTTCATGGATATCGTCCCTTATTAAAAGAAAGACTGGAAAATCCCTCCTTAAATCCTGAAGCAGAAGCAGTATTAACCCTTCAAGAAATTGAAGAATGGGCACATAAATGGATAATAGACGATTATCATTACACCAATCCCTATAAAGAACATGTTCCCGCTCCCTTTCTCCGATGGGACAAATTTGAATCAGCCCAAACAAATATGCTTCTCCCATTGCCGCGAGAACCACCAATGGGAAAAAATGATATCGATTTATTATATTTATCAATGCTTCATCGCATTGAAAGAACTCTTGGATATCAAGGTATCGTTTGGGAATATTTAACATATAATAATAAGGAATTAGCTAAGATCTACAATAAAATCGGAAAACAAAAGGTTTCAGTATTGATTAACCGAAGGGATATTCGATGTGTTTGGGTTGTAGTTCCAAACGAAACCATACCAATTCAAGTCGAGCTAGGGAGTGGGTGGGCACAAGCGATTGCCGCGATATATGGAAATGTTCCGATACATGCGAGTGCGTGGAAAAGCGACATAAAACTTTTAAAAAAGCGACTAAAATCCAAGATTTCATCACATATTTATCATAAAGAGATTTCTCGCCTTCAACGAGAGAATTTAATGACCAATGCAAAAAAAGTAACCAAAAAAGCAAGAAAAGAGAAAGAAAAGAGGAAAGAGACAAACCGGAAATCAAAGTATGATAAAATTCCATCTTCAAACAAAGAAAAAAAGAAAGAAAAACAAAAATCATCCAAACCAAAATATAAACCAGAAGATATTGATTGGGATAACTTACCAACCCTATGGACGGATGATTTTTATTCAGGAGACTGAGAAAACTAATGGAAAATAATATTTATCACCTCCCAAATCCATTCAATCCTGAGGTTCGCCGAAGATTAGAATCGCTATTAATGGAAAAATATGTGCATACCCCCAAAAATGGGGAATTATGGTGTTTATTAGAAGACCTAATGTTTCAAGTATCTCCCCATAATATTAAACCGAAGGTAATGGGCTGTTTAATTACGGGAGATCCTCATTCGGGAAAAACTACAGCGGTAAGGCAATTTAAAAAAGCTTATCTTGAGAATGTTCCCGAAGCTCGAGAAAATGACGTGTTTTTATTCCAAATCCCCAGTAGGGCTCGATTAAAAGGAGTTATGACGAAAATGGGACGGCAATTAAATATCCCGGATATTTCACCCAATACTCGACATGGCTATCCCACTTATATTTTGGTTGAGAAAGTTGCTGCAAAATTATGGAAAAATGGAGTTAAACTCGTTATTATCGATGAATTTCAAAAATTATTTGAACTTCCTGGAGAAAATCGAATCGAGATTCTTAGTGGGTTCAATGATTTAGTTAATGAAAGTCATATCCCAATCATCCTGGTTGGTATTGCAGGAGTTAACCGAATCTTAGATGTCGGAAAATATCATAACGATGAAAGCAATCTACGAGGCACCTTCTGCTCTCGATTTATGGAATTTAAACTAGATGCTTGGAATGATCCAAATAATCCGCAATTTATAGCATTTATAAAAATGGTATTAGATGATTGCGGTTTCACCACATCTCATCGCATCTCTTTTTATTCTCATGAAGGAACTCGCAAATGGCTTCTAGAAATAACAGAAGGGTTAACAGGAAAAATTATCCATTTACTTAAATGGGCTACACGATTTATAATTCGTAATAATCTCCCCGAAAAAATAACCAAGGATATATTAGAGCAAGGGCTTAAATATATCCAAGTGAATGGTTGGTAAGTTCATATGATGAATTCTGCAAAAACTTGGGAGATTCCAACTCAAATTTTGATTGAAGAAAGAAAAGATACGTGGGATTTTTGCCCTCAACCTATTGCTAAGGAATCATTTCTTTCATGGTTCACACGTTTATCCAAAGAAAATTGTTCGGATATGATGCTTCTTTACCAAAAAATTGTATCTGGCATCTTTCCTTCCATAAATCATCTCAATCAAACCGAATTAGAACGAAAATTCAAGATAATAGAAATTGAAGAAAAAGAACAATGGAATCTCATTGAAAAATTATCACCATATTGTGACATTTCCCATTGTAAACCAATTTCTAAGGCTGTAGAATTTTTTCTCCATCCCCAACAGGATTATGAAAGGTTATTAACGATCTTACCTGCTCCTCGCTATTGTCCCATCTGTCTAAAAAAGGATAAGATCCCCTTTTTCAGAGCATATTGGTTTTATCCCTTCATTACATATTGCGATAAGCATCAAATTCTCTTAAGTGAAACTTGTCCTCATTGTTATAATCCAGTTAAGTTTTGGGCATCTGATTGGAATTTACCTATTACAAATTGTTTCTATTGTAAAAGGGATATTTTAGAGAATCAGCCTATTCTATCCAAAATTTCCGCCTACTTTCAAACAGAATTCTATAATGTTGTGAATAAAAGTAAATTTAATGGAAGAAGAATAAATCCGGAACAATTTTTTTATAATTTTTGGAAAGCAATGATAAATGAAAGCAAAGATCCATTATTTAAAAGTAGTAAAATATTATTACCTGTAGAAAGGATGTTTAAAGCCATAAATGTTGCGTATCATCTTATCGATCTTGATAACACTCTCTTAGATAAGCAACACTATAGTACACCAGAAGGTTTAACATTTCCAAGTCGATTTGAATATGATCTTCATAATCTTCAACAAGCTTATCCGCATCTCAAGAAAGATGAAAAATTTCTTTCCCGATGCAATGCCTTGAAGCCATTTTTTAAGCCATCCATTTTAACTAAGGCAGAAATCTTCCAATACAAATCTCAATCATCGCTCGCTCCTACAACTATTTATAAATTGGTTCTCTTATATAATAAAGAAGGAATTCGAGCATTAATACCGAAGCAACGGAAAAAGGGAAAAAGAACGAAGAGGTTTCCTGTCGAAGTGTATCAAATAATTGAAGATCACGTAGCAAACTTCGGTGAAACGATAATATCTATGAATCAATGTTGGGAAAAAATCGTAAAAGACTGCAAATTGCTCGGATATGAACCTTCTCAAATACCGACGTGTCAAACGGTTCGAAATAGGATCCATATTTCGAGGAACGGCTTAAACAATTTAGACATGAGCCAAGGATGAGCATTAAAAGAGATTCAAGCTAATGGATAGTGAGAAAAGAAAATGACTTCATCATCAAACTGGGTAATTCCTTCCGAAATGTTGGGAGTTGACACCAGTGAAAAATGGGATTATGCTCCGGAACCATTTAACAATGAATCGTTTCTTTCATGGTTTTCTCGTCTTGCTAAGGACAATTGTTCAGATGTGGATTTATTATATCAAAAATTAAAAAATCCATATTATACAAAAAGATTATCAGAGCCTTTGCTTGAATCCCATCTGAGAACCTTAGAGACAGATGAAACGATTAGGAATGATTTGATAGAAATTCTTTCTTCTTATATTTCCTTTCCCGCAATCCAAATAAAGAAATTATCGTTCAATATTTTAAAAAAGCCTGCAAAATGGGATTATCTGAATATCCTCTTGGAAACACCAAGATTTTGCCCAAAATGTTTAGCAGAAGATGAAATACCTTATTTCCGGTCGTATTGGTTTCTAAAGTTTGTAACTTATTGTGAAAAACATAAAATCCTTCTGAAGGACGTTTGTCCTCATTGCTTTAGTCCAATTTTCTTTTGGAAAACACCCTGGAATCAGACTATTGAATCGTGTTATTATTGTCAAGAAGATCTTAGACAAGATTTGATCCGATATTCAAAAGTCAAAGCAGATTTTCAGAAAATTTTATTGAATATTTTTAAAAGTGGTTTTTTAGATAAAAACACAAATTCAATTACTTATTTTCAGCAATTATGGAAAATTGTAATAGCAGAAAGTAAGGATCGAACAATAAAGAAGATAAAATCGAATCTAATTAAGATATCGCCAGAAAGAGTATTTAAAGTAATTTTTCTTGCCCAGAAATGTATAAAGAAAGATATTGAAAGATTATCTAAGCCCTTCGTATGTAAAATAGACGGATTATTTTTTACTTCTGAAATAGAATTGGAAGCACATATCAAACAAAAGCATATATTGAACCTTAGAGAAATTAACAGTTCAGAACTGACCCAATATCAGATTGATGAAAACATAAAGAATAGAAAAATTATTGAAGCGATAAGAAATGGACAATACTATAAACAAATCATATTTGATTATGAGATTAGCTATGGAAAATATCAGAAATTAAAAGCAATTTATAACTCCTATCTCAATAAAGAAATTTCAGAAATAAAATTCAACCAGAAACTTATACCTCAGAAACCTGTTGGAAGAAAAAAACTAAAATTATTTGATGTGGATGAGAATGACAAGATATCGTTTATTGATACAAGTTTTGAAAAAGCAATCAAACAGGGTCTAGAAAACAGAGGTTATTTGGAAGTTTCGGAAGTATGGAAAACTTATCGGAAGATCAAGCAACATGAAGCATTCAGTAAGGGATTTACATCAAAAAAAAACGAAACTCAAAGACAACTGATAAAAATTGCTAAAAGCACCTCATCATTCGATCATGTATCTCGACATATTTTTTATGATGAATTCATACGCTATCACCAGATTTCTTCAATATAATATATGAATTTAACTCATTAAAAGAAGTGAATTATTTATGAGAAAGAAAAACGAAAAAGCAAAATTCAGTAGAATTCGCTATCATAAATGAAATATTGCAAAAAATGAGAAACATACACAATAAATGAGCCCAGGCGTTAACCTTGTAAAACTTTCAAAAAATTTTTTTAAACCATTGTAAGACTTTCCAGTTTCATTGTATAACTTTCAAAAAACACTCACTAAGTAAAAAAAAATTTCATTTTATTTTCACTTGTCATTTCATTTCTTAAGATTTATCATTTCATTTTCACTTGTCATTTCATTTCTTAAGATTTGTCATTTCATTCTGTAAATCCACAAGATTGGTTTTTCTTATCCTTTGAAAAACGCAGTTGTGCGAGATTATCATTCTTTTGGAGGATTTTCAAGAACACTTCTGGCACAATGTATTTATCACGGTTATTGTGTCATTTACGAAGAGAAGGATTTAGAAAAATACGGAGTGTGGGG
>JAUWOE010000036.1 GCA_030612265.1 Promethearchaeum sp. | reverse complement strand
TTAATTTGCCAAAAAAGGTAGTTCTGGTAGGCCCGCAAGAAGTAGGTAAATCTACTCTGCGGAAATGGATTTTTGAAGGAGATTCAGTTATAAAATTATTAGAAAATCCCTTAGAGGCAACTTTCGGGGTAGAAAATTATTCGTATAATCTATTAAAGAACGATATTGGAGTATTTGACCTTGCAGGGCAAGAAAATGATCGTTGGTTTGAAGATAATACAGATGTTTTCAATGAAAGTGATTTAATACTTAATGTTCTGGATGCCCGTTTTGCACCAAAAATATTAGCGGATAAAATAGATCTTGCACTCAAGGTTGAAACTCAACAAGCCCCTCAAAGTCTTCTCTTCTTTTTAATTCACAAAATCGATCTTATCGATTCTAAGCAGTTAGAGAAAATTAAAAAAACATTAAAAGATAAAAATATCGATATATTCTACACTTCCATAAAACTCGATTACTTACCTTCAACCATTGAATCTTTTGTTGAGATTTTTAAAAAATCGGAATTGGAATGGGAAAGTAAAGTCGATTTTGATTTGGTAAAAAAAAATACATCGCTTTTTCATATTTTACTTGAAAAGAAAGTGATGAATTTTAAAAAGCTCCAAGATCATCTAAAAATTGAAAAATCAACATTAGAATCCTTAATTCATCCATACGTAGAAGGCGAATTGTTAAACACACAAGATGTGGAAAAAGAGAAGCTAGTATATTTGTTAGAAAAGGGAGAAATTTTCTACAAAAAAATTTTGAGAACATTTGAAGACTTATCTTCAGCTTCTAAAGTATCCAAGGCAGTTCAAGATGTTGATTCAATTGCAAATTATCTTTATGGTATTATAATAAGTGATTTAAACGGAAAAACGCTTCTTTCAATTGAATCAGAACCAGATTCATTAAATAATGCACTAAACGTAACAAATAATAACCAGTTCGATATTGAACTAATAGGAATGTTCTTAAATGCGCTTCAAAAGTTTTCCCAAGAAATTAATGTCCAAAAACTCGAAAATTTTCGAATCAAAGGTGCTAACTTGAAAATTACATCTATTTCTAGAAAAGATTTGACACTTACCATATTTACTGCCCCCGAAGTTGAAACTGAGAATATTAAAGAAGATTTTGATAGCCTCTTTGATTCTTTCTTAACAAAATATGAATCTTACATTCCAAAATTTAACAAAACGGGGAATGTATCTCCCTTTATTAACTGGATTCCTGAAGCAAAAGAAAATATGAATAATATTATCAAAAAATATAAAAAAACTTTAACAGAATCAGCAAGTTTTGACAAAGAAAAGGCAAAAAAGATGTATGCTTATCTTAATGAAGTGGATGATAAAAATTTCGATGTGGAAAAGCAGTTACAGCTCAGAAATTTCAAAGTTAAGCTTTTAGAAACAATCATTGCAGAAGATGGTCAAACCTTCATGAGTATGGAACTTGAATTACAAAGGTTTACTGATAATACATATTATTAATGAAATGTTATTTAAAACTGTAAAAAGAGAATTTAAAGCAAAAATACCTAGAATTTCTCTTCATTCTAATTAGATAGAACAAATGAATTTATAATTTTAAAAATCTTCATGAACTTATCATGGTTCTTCGCAAGCCAAAACCAATAGATCAAAACCTTCGAAAAATCACAATTCAGTATAAAATTCAAGTAACCGGAGTCTACAAAACATATCTTCTTGGAACTACAGCAGTCCCTGCTCTACGAGGGATTGATTTAAACATAAAACCGGGCGAATTTTTAGGGCTCATGGGACCTTCTGGTTGTGGAAAGACCACTTTGTTGAATTTGATTGGAGGTCTAGATTATCCAACCAGAGGTAAGATTTTCTTAGATAATCGAGATATGTCTCTACTTAGTGAGAATCAATTGGCAGATCTCCGTAGAGACAATATAGGTTATGTATTTCAGTTTTATAATCTTCTTCCACTATTAACTGCATTAGAAAATGTTATGATACCCTTGCATTTTCAAGGAACTCTTTCCAGGCGCGCACGAAAAAGAAAAGCCATGGAACTTCTAAAATTGGTGAAACTTGATGAACGTTCTCACCACACACCTTCTGAATTAAGCGGAGGAGAACAGCAGAGAGTAGCAATTGCGAGAGCTTTCGCTAATGATCCCAGCATAGTTTTACTTGATGAACCCACAGGAGATTTGGATTCAAAAACGGGCATTGAAATCCTTAATTTATTACGTGATTTAAATAGGAAAGGAGCAACATTTGTTTCTGCTACCCATGACGCCGCAGTTTCAGAATACTGCACGAGAATTATTCATATTATAGATGGAAAAATAGTAAAAGGATTAGAAGTAAGTGGTTTGAAAGAAACTGATGAAATGAGAGAAGCCAGATTATCCCTTCAAGCAGAATATAAAGAGAGATGCGAGCGTAAAATCTTGGAATTTATCAGAACAGAGAAATCACAAAACATTTTAGAAATCCGAATTACTAAAATTAAAGATTCAATCAATGAAGAGATTTTGAAAAACCTGCCAATGTATTTTGATGATCTTGTATCTGAGCTGATTGAAAAAGAAGAAATTCCAGGAAAAATTAAAAGTGGCGTACTATATCTAGAAAAAACGAACAATGTGCTTGAGGGCTAAATGAATTGAAAGTTTTCAATGAATTTTTATGGAGATATGCTTTTAAAGATCTTTTTCGTAAAAAAACTAGGAATATTTTAGGGATTTTAGGGGTTTTTGTCTCACTTTTCCTTCTTACAACAGTTTCCTTTATAACCGATTCGATTTCCTATAGTTACATTGATTTCTTAACCGCAGATTCGGGTGGACAAGATATTGTACTCACCGCGAGACATTATTACGGAGAACCCGAAAATCGTTCAGAATATTTTGAATATGCGCCAATAATTGATAAGATACAAAATAACCAAGATGTTGCATCAGATATTGAACATTTTATTCCAAGAACTAATTTTTGGGCGGCTATAAATGGTTCAATTGCAAATCTTGGAGATCATTTTTTGTGGCATGACTTAAGTATTTTGGATATTAAAGCCGAAGAAGCGATAAAATTTGGTCAATTTACGAATTTGGAAGGAAATTTTGATATTTCTCAAGGATTGCCTGAAAACAATTGTTTAATATCTCAAGAATTTTCAGAAAGGTATGAATTAGTACCAGGTGATCAATTTGATTTATGGATCTGGTTTTTAAACAATACAATTACGTTGACCGTTGCAAGTTCATTTGATCAGTTGTATAAATTTCCTCTCGGGGAAGAAAAAGATATTGTTCTGGATCTTGAATGGTGGGGAAATCTTGCAAATAATCATGATATTTCAGAAAACCCTCTTAATGATTGGGAAGAAAGAGCAAATAAATTAATATTTCTAATTAGTAACTCTGAAATAATTTATGATGCTAGAGATATTACAGGTTCAGAAGATTATATAGCCGAAATTGGAGCAAAAATCCTTCGAGTAATTGGAATCGAACCATGGGAACTGAATTATCCTAAATTGAATTTGCTTTTTATATCAGAATATCTAACTTTAGTAATGAACATCGTTTTTATGATGGTGGGATTTATATCAACTTTAATTTCTGCGATTTTAATAAATGGGATTCTATCAACATCTGTTGAAGAAAAAATTAGGGAATACGGCATTAATAGAGTATTAGGAGCACGCAAGAAGTACAACATGCAACTTATACTTATTCAAGCATCAATAATTTGTACATTAGGAACAACTTTAGGAATAATTGGCTCTTCAATTTTTACATCCCAATTTCTAATTCCTTTTATTAATTTTAAAATAGCACAAAATAATATTCCCACAACTGTAACCTTTGTAATTCAACCAACAACAATTCTAATCTCATACGCTATCGGAATTGGTGTTTCAATGTTAGTATCAATTTTACCTGCACTAAAAGTTTCGAGGATAAGTTTAGTTGAATCGATTAATCCATATAGACACACTGAGGAGATTTATAAATTAGAAAAAGAAGGTGCAGCCAATGTCAAATTGATATTTTTAGGCATAGTTTTGGCTTTGAACGGGGGATTTCTTTATTTTATAATACCAAAAGTATTACTTTCTTTAAAATTCTCGATGTTAGTAAACATCTTAATTGGTACCTTGCTATTTTTCTTAATAGGAGTTAGTTTAATGGCAATAGGATTAATGCCGATATTTATTAGACTATTAATTAAAATTTTTGAGCCATTTAATCGAAAATTAATGAATATTGTCAGGGTAACTGTTTATAGGCATCAAAGAAGAAACTTATCAACAATTGTAATGTTTGTATTAGCTTTTTCATTTATTATTTTTGTTTCATCAATAATGGAAATTCAATTCAAGCAGGTTGGAGGGTTAATTCAATATTCTGAAGGATCTGATATTGTAGTACAACCTAGAAATTATGATATAAGCGCTCCGACATCAAATTTACAAAGAGAACTATTAACAATTGATGGAATTGAGCGAACTTCAACATTATTGGCGAGTACTTCTGATCTGGAGCAAATTTATTCAGAAGAACAAAAAAATTTTGATGTTGAATTAGGAGATTACATAAATTACAATTCAGCAGGAATTTATTTGTTTGGGATTGATGAAAATTATAAAGATACTGTTTGGGACCCCGATTATATTGTATTTTCTGAGGGAAATAAAGAGAATGCCTTTACTGAAGTATTTGATAATTCTGAAATAAATATAATCATCGCTGCTTCAGTAGCAAGTGATCTTAAAGTTCATTTGGGGGATACTGCACGTTTAACATTTACCAGAGGAACAGAACAAGAACCATATATTGTAAATATTGCAGGTGTCGCAAAATCCATGCCCGGATTAAAAAACCGATTTAGAGAAGCGGGAATAGGGGGAGGAATGGGAAGAGGAGGAGTTATAATGTCGAATGTTAATTACCTTAAATGTATGAACATTCCAGGTGATGAAGATGCCTTCATTGATCGAATTTTCGTTAAGGTACAAGATGGGTATAATCATACAATAATTGGGCAAGAAATAGAAGATACTTTTGGAGGAGAATATTACATTAGGATACGTGTTACGAATAAAGATATCTATGAAGCAGAGAGAACTTTTCTTACTGTTAAATATTTATTCCTATTGATTTTAATCGGATCTGTATTTATCGCGTTATTTGGATTAATATCTTCATCATATTCATCAATAATCGAGAGATCTCGAGAAATTGGTATAATAAGGGTATTAGGTTTGCATCCCAAAGAAGTCGACCAGATGTTTATTCTGGAGAATTTGATCTTGATGCTTTCTTCCGCAAGTTCTGGAGGACTTATTGGTTTTATTACTGCTATCGGTCTATCAGGTAACCTCACGATGTTTACACAAACACCAAGGATGATCGCGATTCCTTGGGATATAATTGCCATAATTTACGCAGTTTCATTAATTGTATTAATTGTTGGTATGAAATGGTTAATGAGAAAAGTAAGAACAAAGAATTTAATACAAATTTTTAGAGAAACTTTATAAAAAAAAATTTAAAATAACACTTTAAAAAGATTGGAAGTTAAAAATAAATGAAAATAAAAAGGAAAATCCTACTCAAGGTTTTTGTATTATTCATATTATTTCAAAATACAGCTCCATTTATAGTGGGAGGAAAAGAGAGTGAAATTTTGAAAAAAGATTTTTCTTATTCTGTCCCAAAATCTTCAGATATTTCCGGAAATGAATTATATGGAGAGCAAATTTTAGTTCAAGTTGCTGGCAATCATTGTTTAATTCAACAATCATATATCACTAATGATACAAATATTTTTGATAGAACGGATTTATCTGATCCTGCTTTCTTTGGAAGTTCTTTTATGATTCAAGTTTCTAACGGAATTAAAGCAAAAATGGATCCTTCAATTTATTCTAGTAACAATATAACTAAAATAAATACCACTTATCAGTCAATGTCGGGATTTTTATTCTATACTAATGAATCGGATTATGATATAATCCAAATGAGAAAAGAAAGAGCAATTAACATCTTTAAGAATATATTTGAAATGGATTTTGTTCTTTTAAACCCTAAAGAAGATCCCAATTTAGGTTATTTCTATCCATTTTTCGGATATACTCCAAAATGGGATGTTTATTTTGATACTACTATTTCAAATTTACCAGTTGATGGATATTGGGGAGCTTTTAATCTTGATTCATTATCTTCTGATGATTACCTTAGAAACCATCATTTAAGTAGTTCAATGGTATTTATGAAGAATTTCAATTATTTGGATAAGTACCTGGATACATTTACTGATGTAAAAATCCCATTAGATTTTGATTTATCAGGCATGGGAGGATCAAGCTTATTAAATCCAGCATCTAGCAGTAGTTCTGATTCAAATCCTTTAAATGATCTCGTAGGGGGAGGAGACGAAAATTTAGATCAATCTGAAAATCAGATTGAAAATTTAACTTATTTGGAAAATTTAGAAAATGTATTGATATTTTCGGTTCATTACGAAGGGAATGAAGAAGGAATTACAGAAATCGGTGATCAAAAATATAATTTTGATTTATTTAAAACACTCAATTATTCAAAACCCGAATTACATGTTTCTGAGAAGATATATAATTCATTTGATGGAATATCCTTAAGTACAATAGGTTTGGGCTTTTTCTCTGCTGAAATATTGGAGTGTTCTCCAGAATACTTTGAAATGGATGAAAATTATACCAACAGGATTGAGAGCATGTTGTTTTTGGTCGATCAAAGCATTGATCTTTCCAGTATAAAAGATTATTCCTTTAAAATTGCCTGGGAAACTAACGAGGCGTTATCGACTTTAGTAACAATTCCTCAAAATTTAAAAAACCAATCAGATGAAATTAATCTCTTAAATATTTTAGGTCCCTCGGGAATCGGAATGAATATCCCAAGTTCCTATATAAAACCGCTAAATAATTTAGAATGCGAATATCAATTAATAGAAAATGAACCATCACTTTTTATAACAAAAAAAATCATCAATGGTACTGCTTCGCGTATTTTAAATGACAACAGTAATCCTGATGTTAACATTACAGTAGAAAATAGAGGAGATCAAACAATATGGGGACAAGAAATAAATCTAACATCAATAGGTTTTTCGAATGATCCAACTCAAGAAATAACGCTTTTAGACCTAAACATGAATATTTTTGAAATTATGGGATATGATACCGAGAGAATTATTAATATTACAACCACTTTAGGTTATGATTTAGAAGATTTATTTCATGATGATAACCCACGTTTATTCATGATCGATTCTAACGATACTGGAACCGTAGATTTATATTATCCAGAAATTAATTTGACAGTGGGAAGCTTAGAGTTATTAATACCATATAGTCCGGATTTTACTCAATTATTGATCGAAAATCAAGAAGCATATGGGGCTATTGCCGATAATCCTCAAACTTTTAATTCATCCCAGAGTATATACAATCCCAGCAATTGGAAATTGGATCCCGGGCAAAATTTCTCAATTCGATTAAATAATACATATAATGTAACAGAGAGATATAATAAATTCCATAACTTAAGTGTTGCAGATCTTGGGATTTTTTCACCCGTAATATCAATTGGAAACGTGTTAAGTAATACAGATATTTCAGGTACCTATTTTATTAACGATTCTAATACTTGGAACATTGAATCTGAAGACTTGGGAGATATTCATCAAATTCAACAATATCTTACTATCCAAAATTCAAGTTTTACCGATTTAGAAAACAATACTTTAGATTCATTTAATTTAGAGATGAATTTTACAAAATGGGATAATGATACAACATATACCATCGAAATTTTTAACTATACACAAGATACCAGCGGAGATAATGATGGATTCATAACAATTTTAGGAAATTTTCTACCCCAATCTCCAAATTCCCTAAATTTTACTTTTTCAAGCGTAGTATATAATTTATCAGATTTCTACGATGATTCAAATAGTTACTCGATTATTCTTAGAATTACATGCGAAAATCAAAACGAATTTGAAATAAATTTTGATTTAATCCAACTTAATTTTCAAGATATTTTGAACGATCGTATAATGATGAACCCAGCTCATATAACTTATACAACAGAGATTGGAAATAATCAATATAAGAGCAGCTCGAACAGTATATCATTTGGAATCGATGATGGAGCTCATTTAATGGGAATTACAGAAATTGAACAATTTCAGAGTTATTGCGGACAAATACTCTATTATAATTTATCAATTGCAAATCTAGGAAATCAAAAAGCGAATAATATCACAATAGAAATTGAACAACCTGGAATTCTTTACAACTTATCAAATGTTAGCACTTATCAAATTAATGAAAATAAAACAATAATCACGGCTAACGCGGGAAACTTTACTGTTATGAATGGAAAACTATACTATGAGATATATGAAATATTGCCAGAACAAGTATTAAACAATATATCATTTCAATTCTATGCGCCTAATAGCAGACTTCTTCCTCTAGCTATGATTGAATGGAAGGATCATTCATTTTCTAATTACACCCAAAATTACTATCATGCAAAAAGTAATCAAATTTATTTATCTGCTCCAGTTTATTATCAAACCGTTAGGGATATTCCTTATAAACATGATATAATGATTGAATACTTATCGGATTTCAGTATAAATGCCCCAAAAATTGGAGAAAATTTCTCAGTTAACGTAAAAATCACAAACTTAGGACTTAATTCGCTATACGATATATATATCCCAACAGAACAATCATCTGAGGGAATTTCCCTTAATAATAATAGTGAATTTATATGGATTGAAGAATTGCAACCATTATCCTCCAAAATTTTCGAGATAAATTTTACTAAAAATAATATCAAGGGATACATGATTCCACAATTAAAGATTAATTCAACTTTAGATGATTATTCATTAATTTTTCAAACGTGTAAAGAACCAATTGTCCTGGGAACCTTTAATTTAACAATTACTAAAGTATTTGAAACAATTGACACGACGTCTGGAAAGGAATTTAATGTCAATATTATAATCGAGAATAATGGAAATTTAGAACTCGGAAATTTCACAATTTTCGATATTTCGTATGATGCGGAGGGTTTTGTATTGACACGAGGAACTTTAATCAAAGATGTGGAGTTGTTGGCACCCGGTGATCAATTCTCGTTTAATTATACACTTAAAACACTTAATTCTAAAGGAATTTATAAAATGGCACCTGCTCAGGTAGAGTATTTTTTCAAATATAAATACACAATTAGAAATGACCCGACTGATTTTAAAATCAGAGAAAACTATTTGATACTTACTTCAAGGATATATATTCCGTTGATTGTTGGAATTTCAATTATATTTATTACCAAGAAATACAAAACAAAATATTCAAGAGAGGATGCAGAATATGATCGGCGCGAATCTCTCATGTTCGGGAAATATTTAACAGAAATTTCATGGCATAAAATGAATCTTATCGAGTTTTTAAGTAAAAATGTTGAAATTAAAGAGCAGGAGGGTGAATTATAATGAATAGAAACAAATTAAGAATTAAATCAGTCTCTATACTTTTAATATTAACCTTTTTGATACAATTCAGTTCTCTGCAACAATTTTTCATAGATCAACCTCTTACAACAGAAGATAACTTTTTAGACGATAATAACGCAAAAATTCCCGGAAGCTCAGAATATTTAGTCTTTGATAATCAATCTCATAGATGTATATTCCTTTTTAATTCTTCAATAAATTTAATTGATAATTCTTCTTTGTTTAGTTCTTTCAGTTCCTCAGGAGGCGTTTTATGCAGTGTCCCTTGGGACTATATGTATGGATTTAGTGGAATTATTAACAATTCAGAGACGAATTTAGGGGCATTTATTGAAAAATATAACCCACTAGTATTCCAAGATAATATAATAGAAGGTCAGATGAATTCTATTCACCAACAAATTAATACATATCCTGCTGTAATAGATGATTCAGGATATGGATATTTAGGGGATCTTAATTCAACAATTGCGTTCTTAGATAGCGGAATTGATGATTCCCATACTCTGATTAATCAAAGTAATATAGTGTCATGGAAGGATTATGTTAATAAATCATCTACACCCAATGATATTGATGGACATGGTACAGCAATCGCATCAATTTCTTTAGGCGGAGGAGACACTACTTTAGAGCCAAACCATACAGGATCTATATATTATATGACAGTTGGGGGAAATTTTTCTCATAGAGAATTGTTTTATCCGCATTACGTAACACCAGGATGGTATAAGTTTAAGCTCGCTTCTTTTGATTTGGACTCTGATGCATTAGACTGGATTGATATTAAAGGTGAAATAAATGAAACAAATCGATTTGATAATTTTCAATCTGAACTTTATCGTAATGGAGAATTAGTTAATAGTAGTGATGATTTAACTCTAAATTTAAGTTGGAATTCCACTGAAAGCGTAAATAAATCAGGCAAATATGATGTGTTTTTTGCCTACAATATACCATTTGGTGTAAATCCAGAATTTAATTTATTTTTAAATATCACTTTTTCACCAAAAAATGAAACGCGATCATTTGCTAATTTTACAGGCATTGCCCCCAATACTAAAATTGTATCATTGAAAATACTTAATGAAACGGGATTAGGATACTCATCAGATTTGATTAGTGCATTAGAATGGATAATAAATAATGGATCCAAGCTTCATATTGTAGCTACAGTATTAAGTCTTGCAAGTTTCAATATGGATAATATTCTGGCAGAAAATATATCATCCTTAATTGATAAATTAATAGACAATGGTACAATGGTCGTTATCGCAGCCGGAAACAAAGGAGTAAGCTCGGAAATAAATAGTCTTGCTTTAAATCAGAAAGCTATAATTGTAGGTGCAGTAAATGATCAAGATCAATTAACTTATTATACAAATGAGGAAAATGATCAAGATCAAAAATATTCCCCCGATCTCCTTGCTCCCGGAGGTAGCTTGCTTAAAGAAAATAAAATGGTAATTACTGCCGAAACAAACGATTATGATCCTTTTTATGGAGAACTTGAGAGTATGGAAAATGATTTGACATGTATTTCTGGCACTTCGGTTTCAGTTGCAATAGTCGCAGGAATATATAATTTAATAGTAGAAGCTTTAGGTGGATGGGATAATTTGAATAAATCATCAGGTAAAGATGTTCTATTAATAAAATCATTGCTTCTATTAACTGCAACAGAAACTAACATACAACGTGAAGACAATCCTAACACCCCTTATAATGAAAGTTTGAATTCGCCAATATTAAATAGGGGAGGTTCCGACATTCAAGAAGGATATGGAAGAATAAATCCAAAAGCAGTTTTTGATTTGCTTAATAATACTTTTGAAATCAATAGTTCAATGGAAATTCCTTTAATCGCATCTACAGAAAATTCTATCGGAGAACACATTTATGCAACAAATATTACGCTTGAAAAAAATGAAATGTATCTCTTTAATATGACTTTTAATGAAACATACTTTTCTACGTTCGATACTGATCTCTATCTTTATGCTTGTGAACCAAATAAAAATGGGGAACCTATCCTTGTTGCGTCCAATCCCCAAATAGGTTATGATGATGAAAATTTTTATTATACAAATCTTAACAAGACTCAGAGTTTTTACTTAGTTGCAAAAGCAATCAATGGGCAAGGAAACATAACTCTTAACGTTTCAAAGCAAAAAATAACCCAACCTCCCATTTTATTTAATGCATCTGTTTCAGCAAATTCAGATTTCGATTTCAACGATACTTTGGATATTTTTACTTTCAGTATAAACTATTCACACCCAGAAAATATGCCCGCTTCATTTATAAATCTTCATATAAACGCCACATCCGAAAATATTACATTAACTCCCGATTCTTTTGATACTAACTTTACTAACGGATGCATTTATTCTGGTGAATATAAATTCAATCAGTCAGGAAATTATTCTATGAATTTTACAGTACAGACGGGACAATTTTCCTTTAATTACATTGATCCTAATATAAGCTCGTATATTATTAGCCCAATTAAAAATCTGCTTGAGTGGAATTCGAACGGGATTAATTCAAGTTTTTCAGATTCCTATGACCAAAATTTATGGGATTTTTCTCCAGAATTGATGAACTTTACATTTAAAAATAATGATATCGAAGTCTATTCAGGTTGGGATTGGATTGAAGTACCAAATACGCTTGAAGATAGGAGGACCTTTGAAGATGACGAAAATTGGTACTCTATGTATTGTGGAATTACAAGTAAAGTAGATAATCAGCATTATTTACTCGAGAATGATGGAAAACCATTTTACTCTTATTATAATATTACCGGAACTCATGATTTAATCAGTCCATATATTTATTTTAATAAAAGTACTACAATCAACCCTATCGTAAAGATAGGATTAAGAATAGGAATAAATCAAGGAGACACAGTTAGTATTCAAATCAATGAGAATCGTACTGATATTTGGTCTACATTAGAGACATTTACTAATTCTGTAGATGAATGGACTATGTTAAAATACAATCTTTCAGATTATATCCAGAGTTATGTGAGAATTAGAGTACAAGTTTCTTATGATAATTCCCCTGAAAATTATTATGGGGGGATTATGATTGATTATGTATCATTTGAAGAAGATTCATTCGAAAATAATATTTCTCCAGTTTTATCCAATTATCATTATCTTTCAAACCCATCTGAAATTCAACCTTATTATTCATCAACTTCAAATACTAAATTAGAACCTTTTACATTCCAAGTTGCCTATACAGATGGAGACGGAAACCTCCCAGAATATGTGTATTTGGAAATCAATAATAAAAATTATTCATTATATAATGCCTACGGGCGATGGAACCCTAAAAAGAATGCAACCGATGACTACTCAAAAGAAATTGCATATAAAATATCATTACCAATATTAGATTTTGTCAATAATAGTTTTAGATTTCATACGTTTGATGGGAAATACTATAATAGTACGCCTTGGCAACCAGCAATTGATTTTTCAATTATTACTGCATTAGATTTTCCTTTAATAAGAGATCTATCAATAAATGAAATGACTTTATCAGAATCATCACAAACATCCCAAATCCCTACTTTATGGATATCATCTAGTGATTCGGGTTTTATGTGGCATCAAGTATCTCAATTTGGAATTGAAAAATCCGGAGAATTTTATTGTGGAATAGCAGATTATCAAGGATATGGTGAGAATTTGAATAGTAGCATGATAACACCTGTGATATTTCTAAATGAAGATAAAAATATGTACTTGAATTTCACACATCGACTTAGATTTGATATCGATGGTGAAATAGGCGGAGATTACGGACAAATCTTTATATCAACAAATTTAGGAGATTCATGGGAATTACTTGAAAAATATGGACAAGAAACGGAAGGATTGTATTCAAAAACTATTTCAATTGATATTTCTGATTATCGAGGAGAAAATGCAATTTTTAAATTTAATTTCATATCAGATGATGTTGGAACCCAGTTAAGAAATTCAGGTTGGATAATTTCAAGTTTAACAGTAGATATTAACCGTTCACGCGATTATATCAACCCAATTATTGAATTTCAAAATTTAAAAAATAATGACAAAGTAAGTGGAAAGTTCAATATTACAATTAAAATATCAGATAACGAAGGAATTGATTGGGAGCGTGTGGATCTTTGGATTGATAACATTCAAGTAGATTATACAGTAGAAAATGATACAATAATTTATTTTCTTGATACAGCAAATTATGATAATGGAGATATTATTAAAATTGTATGTATTGCCAAAGATATAATGGGGAATACTCAAATTGAGGAAATATTAATCAGCGTTGATAAATCCCTCTCAATTCCATTAAAAATTTTTATTTATATATTAGGAATTGCATTAATTGGTTTAACAATTGGTCTTTTCATTCGAGAAATGAAAATTCGAAAAATGCTCGCAACTGGAGATTATATACGAAAACCATCTTTTTTTGCAAGAATTACTCAGCAGAAAGTACATGAAAGTACTTTGATCCAAGAAGCAAGGTTAATTCTCAAGGAAATTGATAAAGAATGGGATAAAAATCAACCCTATAAACTATATTGCAAAAAATGTAAAAAAATGTATATGTCGGAAGAATGTGAAATTTTTTGCCCCAATTGTAAAAGAGATTCCCTTTATATTGCAAAAAAATGCTA
Source organism: Promethearchaeum sp. (assembly GCA_030612265.1). GTDB lineage: Archaea > Asgardarchaeota > Lokiarchaeia > Sigyniarchaeales > Promethearchaeaceae > Promethearchaeum. Next base: position 7,634 of record JAUWOE010000036.1, on the reverse strand, counting down.
TGTATGCAATAGATGGTATTATTTCGATGGAGATTCTGTTACCCATAAATGCAAAAAATGTGATATTGTTCTTTTAAAAGATTTTGATGAAGCTAAAAAATATATCTTGGATAATGGAAAATCTAAGGAAATTCTACATGCAACTGAAGAAGAAAAGGAAAATTTCTTCAAAGCAGCAAATAAGATACACAAATCAGAACTGAAAGAACTAATACATGAATTAATTGAGGAAGAGGAACCAAAGGAATGATATTTCGAAGAAGAATTCAAAAAAATAAAGGAATTAATGTTTTTACTTATGCTTTCCAAGATCTAAAACGAGACAAAATTAAAACGATTTTTGGAATTGCAGGTATCACAGTTAGTCTTTTCTTACTAACTATGATTGGATGTCTCGCCGATTCATTAGCATTCAGTTATTTGGATCAAGCTACAATTGAGGCAGGATCATCAGATATTCAATTTAGCAAAATATCCTCGCAGACTGATTTAAATTTTGATCCATATTTCCCAGAAGATATTATAGAAGAAAGATTAAAAAATATTGACGAAATTGATCATTTCTATCCACGCATAATGTATATTACCGCTGCTTCTTTTCCAGATCCAACGCTTGATAATCTTACAGTAACCAAGAATTTATTCACATATGGGATAAAAACTTCATTAGAACAAGATTCAGGAAAGATGGGAAATCTTTGGTTATGTGAAGATGATGGAAATTATGAGAGATCTGATGATTTATTTCAAGGTCCAATCCATTCTGGAAACGTAGTTCTTACAAAAGGAGCTGCAAAACTTTTCCATATTCGAATGGGAGATTATATAACTATTCAATTTGCTTCTAGTATAGATCAATATTTTGTACAAGCAATAGTTGACCAAGATCTAAGATTTCCACGTACCCAAAGTTCATTAATTATTTTTGAACTCCCTGATGCTCAACATATTTTTAAACAAGAAGGAAAAGTAAATTATGTCGAAGCCACCCTTAAAAATCAAGAATTGGTTTATGACACAAGAGATAACGCAAAAACTCTTGAAAATCTGCGTGAAATTGCAGAAAAAATCCAGATCGAGGTTGGTTTTGATTATTTAGTTTCTTTACCAAAGATGAATCAGATGGCATCTTCAGAAATGCAAACGATGATGATGGATATGACTTTTTCATTTATTACATTTTTCAGTATGCTTATAACAGGAATTTTAATTAATTCAATACTTTCTGCCTCAGTAGAAGAAAGAGTCAGGGAATTTGGGGTTCTTCGTGTATTAGGTAGCAAAAAAATTTTTACTTTTAAAATGGTTTTAGTTTCAGGTTTTATAATGGCAGTAATTGGGACAGTTATTGGAACAGTAATTGCAGCATTTGCAGGCCCTCCATTACTAAATTTACTTTTTAATGACCTGGAAATTATCGATACGGGATATTTCGTAATTAAATTTCTTATACTACCAAAAACAATACTTCGTTCTCTTCTAATCGGGATAGGTATTACAACAGTAATATCTATAATTCCAGCAAGGAATGCAGGAAAAGTAATAATTGCAAATGCAATAGATCCTGCGAGAAGAACAAATATCGAAGAATATAAATTAAAAAAAGAAGGTTCTGCAAATATTAAAGTGATTTTAGTTGGAATAGCGTTAGCTATTGTTGGAGCTTTCATCTTCTTAATTCTTCCTCGACTTTTATCAGGCGGTAGCGGAACAAATATTACAAATTATGTATTAGTAGGGTTACTTTTAGCAGTCTTAATGGGTTTGGTATTTGTTTCTATTGGATTGGTACCAGTATTTGAGGCAATAATCGCCCTACTTCTAAAACCCTTTATTAAAAAATATTATGCGATATATAAAATAAATTTGTACAGATATAGAAGAAGAAATTATGGGAATATTGTGATGTTTGCTCTGACATTTTCCTTTATATTTTTTATATCATCTGTACTTGAAATGGATTCTGCAAATAGTGCCGTCTATTTCGAATTTCAATATGGTTCAGATTTAATTATAAGTAATACAGGAAATCATCAAGCGGATAACGCAGTAAATTATAAATTATTAGAGGATTTGAATAAGATTCCTGGTATTAAAACTACTAGTGGGATGATGATGAATTCGTTGGATATTACAAAACTTTTTTCCATGATATTTAGTGCTGGAGAAGAGGGAATAGGCGCTTTCGATATGGATGCTCTTTTCGGTACTATACCAAAGCTTGGGTCATTTGCAGGGGATATGGGAGATTATCAGAATTTAATGTGTAGCTTATTAGCAATTGATGAGAATTACTATGATGTTGTTGATCGAAACCTGATATTATGGGATTCAGAAACACAAAGCTCTGATGAAAGCATTGAAACATTACTTAATACCGAAAACTCATGTATTATATCCAAAATCCTCGCTGATCATCTTGGAGTTTATGATTTACCAGCCGAAATTCGAATCAGCACCTTTGATCCAGCACTTGAAGATAATCCTAATGAACGAAATTACAATGGCATAGACCAAGTAATGAATATTAGTGTTTTGACGGTTGTTGGGGTTTCAACCGGACTTCCAGGAATGAATTCCTTTAAAAGTTCAGAAATAAGTCTTTTTATGGGACCAGGAGTATTATTGAATATGCAAGACTATTCTAAAATTATGAATTGGGGAGAGCCAAACGAACCAGATACGGTCATTGATAAAATTTTAATAAATCTAGTAGATAACTCTTATAAGAATGTAGTTGAAATGAAATCTTACTTAGAGAATTATTTTGAGGATGAATACAGTTTCATAATTGACGATGCAGTATCTAAAATTACTCTAATTCAAGATATGAATCAAACATCATCAATCGTCATGGAAGTGATTCTATTCTTCAGTGTTCTAGTCAGTTTATTTGGACTTTTGACATCGATGTATAGTACTTTGCTAGAAAGAATGTTCGAAATTGGGATACTTCGTGCCATGGGTCTTCGTCCAGTAGATGTGCGTTACATGTTAATGGCAGAGAGTTTCACGGTAATGATGTCTTCAGGAACATTAGGAGCGATTGTAGGATGGTTTATAGCTTATCTCCTGCAAATTAACGTTAGTGCCCTAACGGAGATACCAATTGTATCTGCCATTAACGTGGGAACACTTTTATCAACTTATTTAATCTCAATCGGAATTAGCGTTATTGGGATGATAATAATAACCAGGAGAGTTGAGAAAATGAGTATTATAGACGTTCTAAGAAGCACGTTCTAGGACTTTTTCACTCGATGAGCGAAAAACATTCTTCGTAGCACTTTCTGAAATAAAAATTTTTTATCTTCTTTTTGTAAAATGTTGTGTTAGTTTTCGTTCCATTATTGAATAATGAAAATATAAACGATTTTTCCAATAAACCTCTAAAGAATTATCAAAGGGATCGATTAATGCATATGAATATTTGAAATCTTTCTGATCTTTTCCACCCAATCTGATTAATTTATCGATACAAACAACCAATCCGTTATCTGTTTGAAGATAATTAGAAAAATGAAAATGGCCAAATAATAAGAGGCTAGGTTTTATTGCTTCAAAATATTTTTTCACCATTATAGAGCCTGTTTGAGTTAATCTCTTATGGGTTTCATAATGTAATGTATCATCTAATAGTTCCAAACCAGGTCTATGAGAAAAAATAAAATCTATATGATCAGAAGAATCATAAGAATGAAGAGGGTTTTCATCGGTTTCTTCACCAGGATAATGATAATCGATAGGTAATACTTTATAATTATTCATGATAAATGGTTTTTGCTCTTCCATTAACCAAATATTTGGAGCACGCCAATAAGAATCGGTAATAGTTAAATCTTCATTTCCTTTGAGATGGAAAATTGGGATAGGAAGTTTTTCAAAATACGATAAATCAGTAAATTCATCGCGTATTTGAGTTCCCTGTGTTGGATCATAATTTCTACCAGACCAAAAATCTCCTAGATGAACGGCAAAATCAATGTTTTCCTTTTGTTCTTTAATTATGAAATTGATGAAATCAACCATCTCTTTAATTTTAGCGTGAACATCCGAAATAATTAAAATCTTGCCGAAATTTGCCATCTTTTTTCGTTAATATTTGTTTGTATTTTTTTTAATTAATGCTTATTCATAAGATTATTTTTTTGATTTTTCAAGCAATCTATAAAAAATTTTCTAATATGATCTGTGTGTTATTTTCATGATAATCGGATATTAACTCAATTATTAAGATTTATTCAAATTCATGATATTAGTGAATAGTGGTGTGTGTTAAATGGCAACAAATACAAATAACTCGCGAAGTCATATTTATATTTCGCAACGGCAGTTAACTGATCAGAAAGATCTATCACAAATTGAAAACGATTTGCGCGGTGGCCAGATCTTATTCTTAAAAACGAGTCAATATTTTGAACAAACTGAAGTTATTAAATTGAAAACAACAATTGATTTTCTTAAGAAAACTTGTGCGAATTTAGGTGGCTCTATTGGTCGAATAGGTTCTGATCTTTTGGTATTAACTCCAAACGAAAAAATTAAACTATATTAAAATAGATAAAGATTAATTGTTTATACAATCTTGTTTAATTGATTTTTATCCATATCTAATTTTATTTCTCCATTTTCAAATTTTAAGATTTATTTGCTAATTTTGTAGGGTGATTTATTAATATGAAAATTAAATATGAGTTGGTGTAAAAAAAATGAGAAAAACCAATTTAAAAATCATCTTACTATTATTGCTTTCCTTTAGTATGATAGGTCATGTAGGAGTTTTTGCAACTAATTCGTTCTATATTAATGGATCTGAGATAGGATTGAATTCTGAACCAAAGACTGCTGATCCTTATACATTACATATTGGTGCATGGATAATAGTAGCTGGAGATCGCGAATCAGATCATGATTTATTCTACATGATTGAGTCAAGTTGTAATAATGTTTATAATTCAATCATAAGTTTAGGATTTACATCAGATAACATCTATTATCTTGCTGGGAATTGGGATGGATCTCTTCCTCCAAATGCAGTAACTGAATCCACCCGGTCAAATTTGGAATATGCAATAACAACTTGGGCTCAGAGTAAAGTTGATGAAAATAATGGTCTCGGAATATATATTATTGATCATGGTGGAAATAATGTCTTGGGTCTTCCAGGGCCAAATTTAAGTCCCAATAATCTGAATAGTTACTTAGATTCACTTGAAAGTACAACTGAAATGACAAGATCTGTAATTATAGTTGAAGCTTGTCATTCTGGATCATTTATCAATCCTGTAAGTAAAGATGGTCGTATTGTAATATGTGCTACCGACATTGAACATAATTCATACCCGAATCCTGAATTAACACATGCGGTTTTTTCAGAACACCTCTGGGCAGCAATTACAATGGGCTATCGCTTAGGATACTGTTTTGAGTATGCAACAGAATGTGTAGATATTTGGGGTTTAAGCCATGCTCAAAAACCATGGATAGATGATAATCATGATGAGATTGGCCATGAAGTAAACATAAATACGGGTCAACTACCTAGTTGGGGTGATGGATGGGATGCAAATGATGTCACTCTCGGTGAACCGGTTTTTGTTATAAATTATGTCAATTTTGTGAAATTTCAATTAAAAAGATTTGTTCCAACTGCACAAGCAGAGATTCCACTTTGGGTTATTGCTGATAATAATACCGAAATTGAATATATACGTGCTCGAGTTTTCCCATGGTGGTGGGAATGGCCTGAACCAACAGTAGATGAAAATGGAACATCATATTTCACTGAAGCTGATTTTTCAGGCATGATGGTGTTTGATCTGACCCTTGATCCAGAATCAAGTGAAAATGGAGAAAAAAATTACACAACATCTATAGAAATGCTACGGTATCCGGCACTTTTTGGTGAAGGTAATGGAGATTATAAGATTTTATTTGAAGCTAAAGCAACCAATGGATCAGTTGCACAACCCATAAGAACAACTGTTACACTGAATGATGATGGGGAAGCCCCTAATGACTTAATTCCTCCATCAGTAATCATTACAAATCCAAAGGCCAATATGCAGTATAATGGTACATTAAATATTACTGTTGAAGGAGATGATGAACAGGCACTTGATAAGATCCAAATTCTTTTAGATGGAGAATTATTGGATGAAACTAACATGCCTTCATATTATCCATATCCTGAAGCAGAATTTAGTTTGGATACAAGCAAACATGTTAATGGGATTCATAATATTACGGCAATTGCAATCGATAAATCCGGTAATGTGGAGCAAACTTCAGTATTCGTCAATTTCCAAAATAGTGCAATATTGAATTTTAAATATTCACCTTATCTCATAGGAGCGGGTATTGGAGTAGGATTATCTCTTGTTAGTTCCTTAATTTTTAAAAGGAAAAAGAAATGAAATTTCGGAGAGAGATTAACCAACACGATTATCCGCATCTAGGTGTCGATCACCATCTGACTGAGTAATTCTCGGTCATTTTTTCTCTTTCTGCTCAAAAAATCATACATAACACTCCAATAATACCACACCTCCATCATAACTAAACTGCCTCCTCTCTCCCATCATAACATCACTGCAGAACGAAGGAGCCTGCTCCGAAGAGAGGCTATCCTTTAAACCAGTTATCAGTTGTCAGATATCAGTTATTAATTGGATTTTAATATATACCCTCCATCCAGTGGGTAAACCCACTGATTCGGGTGTCCCTTTATGAGATTTATTATATAGAAGCGGATTATCTGGATAATCTGATGGTATTGGTGTAGTGTTTGGCGGATTGAAGGTATAATGGAAGAGTAAAATGCTGTAAAGTTCACTATCCCTTAGTGAATATGGTTTGTGGTATGAAATCGGCAATTTTTCACTATAATATAGTGACACCCATTCAATATTTCTTAAAAATGTTATGATATCATTAAAATATAATGAAAAAATAATCAGAACGGGTTCATTCTCGAAAATTTGACAAGATAACCGATAATCAACCCGTCAGATTGTGATCAATTCTACTTATATTTGTTGAATTTTTAATAACTGCAACTTTAGATCTCTTATTACATTTTGGACATTTTAAATACTTCCAACCACCCTTTCTATTTGGTCCATGAGGACTAAGAAGATCTAATAAAAATGAAATTCTAAATTCATATTCACAGAATTCACATTTATAGGTAAAATTCTGTCTATGCCAGTTAACAAGAAGAATAATTGAAAAAACTATAATTCCCATCAAAATTACGAGCCAGACTAACCAAATGTCAGAAAATAACCATAAAAGAATTATGAAAACACCTATTAAAATAATAAAATAACTTATTAATCCCAAAAAGATTTTAATTTGATTTGTTTTGATTGTAGATGACCCATTTTTTGATTTCTTATTTTTTAACATACAAATCACTTCTGCATGACAAATTGATTTTTTTATAAATTAAATCTTTTTATATTTCTTTAATTGCTCCTTTAGCTAAAATTGAAATCATAAAATCATAATAATCTTAAATATTTTTTTAATATTAATGTAAAGAAAAATCTATAATCTTAATCACAATTATTCTGCTCCGTAGGTGTCGATGACCATCTGACTGAGTAATTCTCGGTCATTTTTTCTCTTTC
>JAUWOE010000284.1 GCA_030612265.1 Promethearchaeum sp. | reverse complement strand
ATTACCCCATTTATTTGAACATACAAGTAATATTATAATTAAAATAAAAATCTTGCTGTTATTACTCAATTTAGAAATCAAAATTTAAGAACTTAAAATATTAGAAAAATATAATCCTTTTAAGAAAAAAAAACTATATAGATAATACAACAGAAAAAAGACAATAAAGTTTCTCTAATTTCCTTTTTTTCACGTGAAAAAGAAATATTTAAATATTCATCCGTCTAAAATTAACTTGAGCTCGGATGACATCACTATCCTTCTTTTTGGAAAGTCCTCCCTCTAGGCGCGTTGGCGCCAATATTTTGTTTTGTTTGTGGGCGTTGAAAAAACGCTTGTGAGATGCTTCCGATGCTCTTTATCTCTCCCAATTTTTCACATTACAGCAAAAATCAAGCTTTTTTATATTAAGACATTATTTCATAATTCCATTTTTTATTCCAAATTTTAAAGTTGCTTTTTCCTTTTTACCATTATAATGGGAGCAACTATCCCCATAAAAATTATTAAAATTATATTCAAGCTGGCACCGGGAATTCCCCCTTCACCATCACCGTTAGTTGCTTCTACTACAGTAAATGTAACGCTATCAATTAAAGAATTACCGTAGTCGTCCGTGAAGGTGGCCGTGTAGACATAAACACCCGCTGGATAACCGTTCAGAATGTTATACATAATTGCTACACCAGATGTCCAGGCAGTAGTTTCTACTACAAAACCTGACCCTTAGAGTTCAATCGTATAAGAATATAGATTCGTGTCAGTTGCTGTCCACGATATATTCTGTCCAGTATATCCCAATTCCACGGTTATATGTCAAAAATTTTTAATTTTATTAAATTAAGTCGATATTCATCACAGCTCTGATTTTAGGGATTCCACATTTTTTCTCATATGAATAATATGTTTATTCTTCCTTTACAATCAATATTACTAGAAACAATTTATATAAATATAAGATAACCTTAACAATTAGAGTAGGTTAACTTTATTTTTGGGAGTATCAATAACAATTATATGAAGAAAAAGTTTCAATTTAGCGTTATTCTATTTATCGGATTTCTGCTCTTGTTACCTACATTAATAAGTGAAAATCAAGTGGTGCGGGTAGTTGGAGAAAAAAATGTATCAATGCCTGCTGAAGATTTACAAAATGTTGACTATTTAATTATAACAGTCGAAAATATGACAGACACTCTCCAACCGCTTGCAGAATGGAAATCCCAAAAGGGTTTACGAACGCTCATTATTAGCGTTGATGATATCTCAGACGATTTCTCTGGTGTTGACCTACAAGCGAAAATAAAAAATTGCTTAAACGATTTTTATCTAAATAACCAAACTACTTGGGTATTACTTGCAGGAGATTTCGACACTGTTCCAACCAGAGAAGTTTACGCTCAAGAATACTATTATGGTGATGGAGACACTGTGAGTTGTGATTACTATTATTCCGACTTAGATCATGATTGGGATTCAAATGATGATGGCCTTTGGGGATCTGATGATGATGATAAAGATTATATAGCAGAAGTTTATGTTGGACGCTTATGCACAAATATAAATACTGAAATGGAGGAAATGGTCCAAAATATAATCGATTATGAAACAAATCCCGATGTAGGTCCATGGATGACCAGCGCATTATATGCAGGAGCAATGACGTTTTTTAATTCAGATTTTAACAATGATAGTACTATTGATTTTGGGGAGTGTGATCCTAATCTCCAACATAATTTTCTAGCAGGTCGGCTTCCAGAAAATTGGACTAGTTTAATAATGGCGGAAGATGAGGGGTTAAAAAATTCTTCATATGACTATGATTTTCCTTTGAATTATCTAAGTTTACAAGAGCAAATTAATAATGGTTTTAGCACAGGAGCGATAGTTGGTCATGGACGACCTGAAAGGATGGTTCGGTTATTATTTGTGACAGATTATGACGATGATGGCTTATTTGATTATACTGCTGATCCCTTTTATGAAGGAGGGGGAGCGGTTGATGTAGAATCGAGACCTCTTTTAATTTCGACTAATATACCTCTGAATCCAACTAATAATCGCTTGGGGTTTTATTATTTGGGAGGGTGCTCAACAGGAAGTTTTGATGATTCTGCTGATTGTTTATCCGAATATTTTCTAAAAAACGCTGCTATTGGATGTATTGCTGGAAGTAGAGTTGTTTGGGGTGAAGATCAGTGGACGGAGAGAGATCACGGAGGATGGTACTCAGACGGTTTGGCTTCTAGATTATGGGAACAATTATTCATATATAATCAACCAGGTAAAGCCTTCTCATATGCAAAAGCAGATTATGTGGCCGATAGGGAGAGTATCGGAATAGATGATGACAAGGGTTATTTTCCAAATTGGGAAAATAAGACGTTGAAACAATTTAACCTATTGGGAGATCCTGAAGTGAATTTATGGCAGACAATTCCAGAATCACTCGATATTAGTCAAATGTCATCAGATTCAAGCGAAACAATGAAATATGTGGTATCTACAGATAATGAAACAATTTCTGGAATATGTGTTACCGCAGTTCGAGGCTCTGAATTAATATGGAAAGGTTTCAGTGATGAAAATGGGGAAGTAGAAGTTCCATTTTCTGAAGAAGAGATAAAATTCATGTCAATTACCGCGAGTGAAAATCAATTTATACCTTCAATTATAGAAAACGTTGAAGAATATATTCCACCTAAAGAATCAAAAATTCCGGGATATAATTTATTGAGTTTTGTTGGATTTTGTTTTATTGGAGTCATTTTCATATTGTCATCAAAAAGGAAACAATTAACATTAATAAACTAAGTGTAATAAAATATAACTTGAAGGTTTAAAATATGAAAGCTGGATACATAGAAAATCATGGCTCTGTTGACAATATCAAAATAGGAGATGTGGATAATCCTGTTATTGGTAATTTGGATGTTTTAATTAAAACTGAATTTGCCGCTTTAAATCATTTGGATTTATTTGTAGTGCAAGGATGGCCTGGACTAAATTTGAAAATGCCTCACGTTCTTGGAAGCGATGGATCTGGAATAATAAAAGAGATTGGATCAGATGTAAACACTGGATTAAATGTTGGCGATCGAGCTTTGATTAATCCCGGGATAGGTTGCGGTCAATGTTCGCATTGTCTTTCTGGAATGCAGAATTTTTGCTCAAAATTTTCAATTTTGGGAGAAAATCGAAACGGAACTTATGCAGAATTTGTTAAAGTTCCTTCAAGTAATGTTTTAAAAATTCCAGAATCTTACCCCTTTGATAAAGCAGCAGCGGCACCACTCACATTCCTAACTGCTTGGAGGATGTTAGTAACCCAATCACAAATAAAATCTGGAGAATATGTTCTAATTCAAGGTGCTAGCGGTGGAGTGGCTACAGCAGCAATACAAATTGCGAATTATTTTAATGCTACTACGATAGTTACAACCAGTTCTGAGGAAAAAGCCTCCAAGGCTAAAGAAGTTGGAGCAGATCACGTCATTAATTACAAACAAAATCCAAAATATGCTAAAGATGTGTTTAAAGAATTTACTAGGAAAAATGGTATTGACCTAGTTGTTGATAGTGTAGGAACTGCAACATTTAACACTAGTTTAAAACTACTGCGGCCAGGAGGTAGATTAGTTACTTGCGGTGCTACGACAGGGCCTAAAACAGATCTCAATATTAGTGCCATTTTCTGGAAACAACTAAAAATTTTCGGTTCAACAATGAGCAATAATCAAGAATTTCAAGATGTAATGAAGCTTGTATTGAGTGGAAAATTCTCTCCTATCATTGATAAAGTGTTTAAACTTGAAGATCTTCAAGAAGCTGAAAAATATTTAGGAGAAGCTAAACAATTTGGCAAAGTTCTAATAAAAATATAATTCAAAAATTAAAAAAAATAACAATTTGGATTTTTTATTATATTTTTTTTAATTCATTATTTTTGGTCATATTTTGAAATATTTACTATCTTCATTCGCGATAATGCATGTTTTGTATAAATTATGGACATTAAGCAATCGCCGGAATTAATTCATCATTTATTAATCCAATAAGATAATTTAAGTTAAGATTTCGCGAGGAATAATTCAAAATTTCTATACCTAAAATTTTCTTCCCCTTAGAATAATCTATTATAATTCCCTGCGCGATTTCATTTGATTCTTCTACATCTCCCGATTCAAGGCGGATATATAATGTATCTGCAACCTTATCAAATGAAAAATCCATAATTATATCACAGGATACGAAAATATATATTTATCTAGTAATATAGTGAATGAATATTAAAAAAAAACCTTACTCATGAAATTTAGCCATTCTAATTGATTTTAATCGAATACTTTCCAATAGGGTGAGAGAATGGCTTTTAGTTGAGGGATTAATTTATTTTCTGTATATTCTACAATATCTGCCT
>JAUWOE010000166.1 GCA_030612265.1 Promethearchaeum sp. | reverse complement strand
CCTTTTATTTATGATATTGAAAGATTTTCATTGTATTTTAAGCTGAATAGAAGCCAATTTGCAAGAGCCGACAATGCTATCATTAAGAATATTATTCAATAAAATGAATAAAGAAAGAGAAACAACAATTTTGTCGGAAACAAAGATTAACTTGCAACCTCATATTTTTTTTGATAAATTATGGTTGACAAATCATTACTTAATGAATTAAATGAAAAGATAAAAGTTGGTGCCAAAACAGCGGATTCTGATGATTTATCATCATAATCTTTAGAATTAACCAAAAAATTTCTGAGGAAATGGATAATTAATGCAGGATCATTATCCTAATTTTAAATAGTAAGATCCCTAATGAAGTAATTGCCATTCCAAAAACAGAAAAAACTAATAAAAATTTCCTTCCAATTCTATCTGATAAATATTATACAAGAAATATGATATAAGAACCCAATGAAGCGTGTGATAAAGCAAATGTATAAATTCATTCTGCAACATTCTGGATGTATAATACCCTTAATAAATTTTTGATTACTTTGGAAGGAATTAAAGCACTATAAAATTGAGTATAGTTATTTAAGTTAAATACAATCAATCAGATTATTATCATATATTTGAAATAACTTGGAGATCTTAATGTTGATTTTTCATTTTTTTTAGGTCATAACCCGAAAAAATTAACCTTTTTATATGAATCAAATCTTATTATCTGTACTAATTTTTATATATTTATAAAAACATTCTTTAATATAAACATGATCTATCGTTGCGTATTTATACAGAATTACATTATTAAATAATAAGTGTATAAGATTTGAGTATTCAAATTTCCACAGAAAATTTATGAGAAGAATCGAGAAGAAGATCGTTATGGCTTGGTAAAATGAAATAAAGGAGAGATTTATTAAAACAAACAGAATCACACTACATACAGTAACGATTGGACAGGGAGAGCCCCTAATTCTTCTTCATGGATTTCCAGACTTTTGGTTTGGTTGGAAAAATCTTATTCTGTTGATTAAAGATAGATTTCAGTTAGTAATTCCCGATATGCGTGGCTATAATTTATCTGACAAGCCAGAAGGTGTTGAAAATTATCATATAAAATTATTGATTGAAGATATTATCGGAATAATTCGTCAATTTAATTTTGAGAGTGTCTATTTGGCAGGACATGATTGGGGTGGTGTTCTTTCATAGTTTATTGCTGAAAAATATCCTAAGATAATAAGAAAGTTAGGGATAATCAACGGACTATACCTTAAGATTTTCCAATCACGGCTTAAATCGGATGAAGATCAGAAAAAAGCGAGTTATTACATGTTTGAATTTCAAAAACCTAATGGAGAGAATTTTCTCATTGAAAATAATTTTAAACTTTTGAGAATGGGCCTTAAAGAGGATTAAGAGAAATATATCGAAGCATGGTCTAATAGAACTATTATTTGCGTAGTGAATTATTATAGAGCTAATCTTGATTCTGAGGAGTGGAATAATTAAAGTTCCTACCTTAGTCATTCATGGTATGAAAGATACAACAATATTACCAGGAGTTTTAGATGGTTTAGAACACTATGTCCAAGATTTAAAAGTTCTATGTGCTGAAAATTTAGATCATTCTGCTATGAAAGAGAACCCTCAAATGGTTGCTTCTGAATTCATAAGTTTTTTTAAATAGAATTAATACTGTACATTAAAATTATTAAATTTGAAGTTATAACACCCGTTGATTTCAGTATGAATGAAAATTGAAATGATAAGTGGTCTTTATATTAAAAAAATTTTAATATAATAAAATGTAGAGAAAGAGAAAATTAAAATTGTTATTACAATTATCATTATTGATAATTATGGGAGTTTATCAATTGATCCCAATGAAAAAATTCTATTAAAATTAAAAGTGTATGGTAAGTGTAAAGAATGAAATATTTCTTGGATAGTGCTAAAATAGATGATATAAAATATGCTTTAAATAATTGGAAAATAGATGGAGTTACCTCAAATCCAAAACATATTAAAAATTCAGGAAAACCTTTTTTCACGGTTATAAAAGAATTTGCAGAGGATTTTAAAAATATTGAATTCCCAATTTCTGTTGAGATTGATCCTCATCTTGAAGAAGCAGAAGACATGATTAAGATGGCAACCGAAATAGCACGTTTATCTAAAAATTTTGTAATCAAAATTCCATGCACTGAACAGGGATTAATTGCTACGAAAAGCCTTGTAGAGGAAGGAATAAATGTAAATGTAACCTTAGTTTTTACAGCGTCACAAGCTCTTCAAGTTGGACGAATTGGAGCGAAATATTGTTCACCATTCATCGGTTGGCAAGAAAGTTCTGGAGTAAATTGTTTTAGTTTGATTGGGGATATAAAAATCATTTATCACAATTATAATTATGATACCGAAATAATAGTTGCTGCGGTTAGAACTGGTAAACAAATTGTTGACGCAGCTGTAATTGGAGCTGATATAGTCACTGCAGGGATTCAAGTTTATAGAGATAGTTTTTATCATCCCTTCACCGATAGGGGGATTAAAAATATTCCAAGATGCCTGGGATGATACAGAGTTAGGTTCTTTATGAGTACGTGTAATAATAATTCGAATCTAATAATATTTAAAAAAATCGGGTGATAAATTTGAAAGAAAAGATAAAAATTGGAGTTGTATGTATAGCGAGAAAAACTTTCGATTATGTTGCTGCAGAAGAAATTTACTCCAAAATTCAATCTAAATTAAAAACGATTGAAAATGTAGAATGGGAAATCAACTCAGAACTTCTAATAGAAATTGAAGATGCGCAAAAAACAGCTCAAGAATTAAGTTCTAAAGGGATTGATGGATTAATTTGCATTAGTGGAACTTTTGCTTTAGGACACTTGATTTTAGAATTAAATAAAGTAATTCGAAAACCAATATTACTTTGGGGCTTAGAAGAATTGCCCTATGATGGAGGGAAAATCCGTCTTAATTCGGTATGTGGTATAAATCTAAATTCAAGCAATTTATATAAAGCGGGGGTAAAAAATTATCACGTTGTAATTGGAGAAGAAGTAGATGTGGATTGGATTGATTCTCTGCGATTAATAAAGACTTTTGCAACAAAACATTTAGGAATTGTAGGATATCGCGCTAAAGGGTTTTTTAATCTCGATGTTGACGAATTAGATTTATATAGAGAACTTGGACTCCTCATAGATCATTACGAATTAAATGCTATCTATAGTATTGAGGTTGATACAGTAAATATTAAGAAAAGAATTGAACAAATAAAGAAAACTTTTGATATTTCAGCGATTTCTGAACAACAATTAAATAAAGTTGCAGAACTTACGAGTAAAATAAATAAATTTATGAAAGATAGTCAAATAGATGCTCTAGCTATAAGGTGTTGGCCCGAATTTGCTACTGATTTTGGTATTTCTCCTTGTGCAGCAATGTCAATATTACAAGCTGAAGGAAGAATATTAGCATGTGAAGGGGATATACTCGGATGTCTATCCATGGTTGCGCATTCCGCAATTGGAGCCGAAACTCCTTTCTTAGCAGATTTTTCTCAAGTAGATTTTAAAGATAATTTCGCTTTGTTATGGCATTGTGGAGTAGCACCTTGCAATCTCTGGGATGGAAAATGTAATCGCTCATTAGACCCATATTTTGCAGCAGGAAAAGGAGTAACAGCAGATTTTGTAATGAAATCTGGACAAATTTCATTGTTAAGAATTGATTATGCTCCTGGAGAGTATCGTTTATTTTTACAAAAGGGAAAAATAATTCCAATGGAAAAAGATTTGAAGGGTACTTATGCTAAAGCAGTTTTTGAAGATCCTGTGAGGGTAGTTTTAGGAAAAATAATTGATAATGGAATAGCGCACCACATATCTGTAGTTTATGATGATTATATAAGACCTTTTGAAATATTTGCTAAAATTAAAGGTTGGAAAATAATAAAATAATTTCTAACTAAAGGACGATAGAAATGCTAAATATTGAATTAGAAAAAAGTGGATTCAAACTATATTTTAAGAATTATCTTATTCTGGAGCATTCTAATGAAAAACCTTGTATTAAAACGGGGTTTGGAAAAGCGAAAGTAAAATCACATTATGGTGATTTTAGGATAAGAGAGAAAAAGCTTATTGAAATAGCTCTCAACGAGTACCAAATTTCATTTCAAGAAGATACTAAAATTGAAATTATGTTTGGAAAACAAGAAAATTCAGTTAACGCCAAATTTAATATAATAGAAGAACACCTTGAAATTAGTTTTTCGACGGGAAATAAAATATTAAATAGATTTTGGATTAGGTTACAAGCAAATGAAAACGAAGCAATATATGGATGTGGAGAACAATTCTCTGAGGTCAATTTAAGGGGCAAAAAAATCCCTTTATGGGTAGAGGAACAAGGTGTAGGGCGTGGAGATCCTCCTATTTCAGGTGATTGGTATACTACTTATTTACCTCAACCAACCTTTGTTTCCTCAGAAAATTATTATTTTCATAGTGAAAGTTCTTGTTATGCAATTTTTGATTTTGGCCATACCGATTATCATGAATTACATTTCTGGAATATTCCAGATAAAATCGTTATTGGGAAGCAACAAACTGCTCTTGATACGGTAGCTGCTCTTTCAAAATGGTTAGGAAGGCAACCAGAATTACCTGATTGGGTTTATGATGGAGTATGGTTGGGTATTCAGGGTGGAAAAGACATTGTTAGTGAAAAAGTAAGAAAATGTTTAGATAAAGGTGTAAACGTTGGAGCTGTTTGGGTTCAAGATTGGCAAGGAGTAAACATTATCGGTCCCACTAAAAGATTGTTATGGAATTGGGAATATGATAATACCCTATATCCAGATTTACCGTCATTCATAAAAACGCTCAATAGTCAAGGTGTAAAATTTCTTGGATATATAAATTCCATGCTTGCTCCTAATGGAAATCAATATCAAGAAGCAATTGATAAAGAACTATGTGTTAAAGATCAAAATGGAGACACTTTTATTATTAATACTGATAGTGGAAATAAGATAATGTTAGATCTCAGTAATCCAAGTACTCTTGATTGGTTAAAGAGCATAATAAAGGAAAATATGATAAATATTGGATTATCTGGTTGGATGGCTGATTACGGAGAATATCTTCCCGTTGATATCGTGTTGCACTCCGGAGAAGATCCCATGGAATTTCACAATAAATATCCCGTGGTCTTTGCAAAAACTAATTTAGAAGCTATAGAAGAAGCTGGAAGGTTAGGTGATGTGGTGTTTTTTACAAGAGCGGGGTATTCTCAAATATCACGATATTCCACCCAATTATGGGCTGGAGATCAACTTGTTAATTGGAGCATTCACGATGGGATTTCAACAGTAATTGCAGCAGGAATTTCATCAGGAATATGTGGAATAGGTTATTTTCATTATGATATCGGCGGTTTTCATTCCTTGGATAATATCTCTCGGGATAAAGAGATTTTCATGAGGTGGGCAGAAATGGCGGTATTTACAATGACAATGAGAACTCATGAAAGCATTAGACCTAAGGAAAATTGGCAATTTGATTCTGATGATGAAACTCTTGAATTTTTTGCAAAAATGAGTCATAGATTCACCCATCTTAAACCTTATCTGCAACATTTATCAAAAGAATATAGAAATATGGGATATCCACCAATTAGAGCTTGTTACCTTCATTATGAAAATGACCCAGAACTTCATAAACTCAAGTATCAATATCTTTTTGGTCAAGATTTGCTAGTAGCGCCTGTGTTTAAGCCAAATGCTACTGAAGGGGAAGTTTATCTTCCGGATGATACGTGGATTCATATCTGGTCAGGAAAAGAATACAAAAAAGGTCTCGAGATAGTTAAAGCTCCCATAGGACAACCTCCTGTTTTTTACCGAAAAGACTCAAACTTTTCTGAATTATTTTGTAATTTAAAAGATGTATAAGGTATTATCCCTTTTTTACTGATTGATATCAATTGATAATGGATATCAATTATCAAAGAAATTGATAATTTGTTATCAAGGAATCAGCAAAATCTACGTTCGTAAAGGTAACTTCAAATTCTTCAATCGCATTTCCCAAATTCATTATTTCACATTGATATACAGCTGTTTGATAGTTATATATAGTAATATCGTGAGCAGTGCAATTAAATAATAAATTATGAAAAACCTCTACTTCAAAAGATCCTTCAAAAGTATAATGAGTTTTGTTATATATTGGATCCCGTGCTGTGACATTAAAGTTATAAATGTCAGGGATTGTTCAACAAATTGCAGAAGCAGCAATTCAAGAAGATGTAGATGTTATTAGTTTAAGCATACATTCTGGTGCCCATTTTGCTTACACCCAACAACTGATTGATATATTAAAAGAGAAAAGAGTTTTTGACAACATATTAATCGTAGTTGGTGGAGTAATTCCCGCTCAAGATTTTCAAAAATTAAAAGAGATGGGTGTAGGTAATGTTTTTGGTCCGGGATCAATGACTTCAGATATCGTGTCCTATATCCAATCTCAAACCAATAAATAATCTCATATTTTTATTTCTTTTTCAACCATTTCCATTTTTTATTTTACCTTAAATCATAAGGAAATGTTGGTTTAAATGAATTCATTACTGAATCTATCTTAATTTGATTAAAATCTTTTAACCATGTATATTGATCTAGACTTGAAGTATCCTTATCTACCAATTTAATTATATTTTTATCCAAAAGAATTGATGGGTCTATAATCTCACACTCATTTTCCTTTAGAATTTCGAGGTTTTGAAGCATACATTCCAATAAATCGTCATAGAATAGTAGTGGAATATATTTCATTGCTTTTCCTTTAAACTTTTTTGAATTAAATTGAGAATATCCAGCTTCTTCAAAATCTACCACCTCAATATCTACAAATGCTGGATAAAGAAGTTCTCTTCTTGTTTTTTTAAATATTTTTTCAAAAACATCACCTTCTTTCATTTTATATAAGTCTACCAGTTTCTCTTTTTCTTTCAATTCCACTAATATGTATTTTTCCTGGATTCTTTTATTACAAATATCTCTTATTAGTTCACAATATTGTCTTGCTGCACTATTTAAATCATCATTGTTAACTTTTGCTTTAACCATGATATGTAAATATGCTTTTAAGAAGGCTACGAAATCTTCTTCTAAAGTTCGCAATCTTCCATAAAGAAATTTTGTGGAATTCCACCATTCTTCAGCATTCTCTAAAGTGAGCGATAAAACAAACTCTCTTGAAGCCCTAACTTCTGTAAAGTAAAGGAGTTTTTTAATTCCTGATTGAATAAATGGTTGAGGATTGATGATTGCTATATTTTCATTAATAGAAAATGATACGGGATCTCTTGGTCTAATTAAAATAGATGATTTACCACTAAATACACGATCTACTCTCAGTGGAAGCGGCATTATTGGATTAGATTGAACTTCTTTCAATAATTCTGCATGATGTGGGATATCACATTGTGATAAATCAAGAGGAAGAACATCAATATAAAAGAAAAAAGGTGACGCATCATATTTGAATGTTTTATATTCTCTAGGTTTAGGACTCATATCATGAACCCCCAAATAATAACTCAATATTCACAATCAAATCAATAAATATAAGAATATAAAAATATCGAAAAATAGATCAATATTTTAGATCCTCAGGTTCATTTACACACCAGATAAAATGGTCATCTTCAACTATAATTTTATGTGGATTATCATATTCACACTCTTTAGTTCGTGCGTCTGATACACATCGAGGATTAAAATGACATCCCGCAGGGGGATTAATAGGACTCGGAACTTCACCATCTATAACAAATTTTATATCTTGATTGTCAGGATCTATTTTAATTCGTGATTTAAAAAGTGCTTGAGTATATGGATGAGTTGGTCTTGCAAAAATTTGTTCCATAGCACCAATTTCAACAATTCGACCAAGGTACATAACTGCTACTTGATCTGCTATATGATTCACAACTGCTAAATTATGGGTGATAAATAGGAAACCATAACCATATGTCGTTTGTAGAGATTTCAGTAAATTAAGGATTTGGGCTTGAACAGACACATCTAATGCTGAAGTCGGTTCATCCAAGATTATCAGCTCTGGATTGCACGCTAAAGCTCTTGCTATTACTATTCTTTGCTTTTGTCCTCCAGAAAACTCATCAGGATACCGATCAAGATGTTCTCGTTTTAAAGAAACACTATTTAATAATCTTAAAGCATGT
>JAUWOE010000292.1 GCA_030612265.1 Promethearchaeum sp. | reverse complement strand
ACTGAGTTTTTAATAATAAAAAGAGTTATTATTGGCAAAAATTGTTTAATTGGGGGCCATTGCGTAATTGCACCTGGAACTATTATGCAAGATAATGTTTTATTAGGTGCTCTTTCATCAACAACAATTTCACAGGAACTTGAAAACGGTTGGGTCTATATAGGGAGTCCGGCTCAAAAATATCGAGAAAATAAATTCCGTGAGAAAGACGAATTAACCTCAGAAGAGAGAGCCAAAATTAAGGGATATAAAGAAATTATTGAAGAATTTCCTGACGATCTGGAACTCAAAGGACGAAGAGTTGTTCATTTAATACACAAAAGTGCCAAAAAAGATTTGGGAGCCTTAAAATCTCGTGGAAAAGCTGAAAATAGGCGTATTAAAGGAGAGATACGCGCTCAAAAATATGAATTGAAAGCTGATAAAAAACAATTCCAATCAGGGCTTGCAAAAGAAAAAGCTAAACAACTTTTAATTAAAAAAGATGAGAAAGAAAAGCACAAAATAGAAAAAAAGGAAATTCGTGCGCAAAAAACTCAAGATGGTATATCTTATATTCAAGATCTCAAAATTGTTAAAAAAATTCAAGAAAAAGTTGAAAAACTAAAAGATAAGGATAAGAACGAAGAGAAAGAAAAGGAAGAAGAGAAAGAAGAGAAAGAAAAATAAGAAGAGAAAGAAAAATAAGAAGAGAAAGAAGAGAAATAATCAAAAGATCAAAATAACGAGATGGAATCTTAACAAAAAGGTGATAAAAAGTGTCATTAGATAGATTTACTAACCCAACCAAGAAGATATCGAAAAAAACAACTAAAAAAAAAGCAAATAAGAAAGTTATAACTAAGAAATCAACAAGTAAAAAGAAAAATCCAAAATCTGAACCGACAAAATCTGATACAGATAGGAAAAAATTCTATTTATCCTGTACTGCAAGATGTGGTTATAAACGAACTCTGAAAAAAAGTAAATTAAGTGATGATGATTTTATTTGCAGAAAATGCAAGAAAAAAATGAAAATTGTTAAAAATTAAATACTATAAAGGCTTTATCTGGTCTTCTACTCCTTGAAAGATCTGATATCCATTCATAGGTTCTCTTGCTGTTATTTCACCAGCGATATTGGTTGTAATCAACTTTTTAATTTCTTTAGGATCGTCATAATTCCCTAAAATCCAACATAATTTTGCAAAAGCAACTTCTGGTATCATATTTTGTCCAGGAATAACACCAATTGATTGCATTTTTCTTCCAGGTTCATAAACATCCATTCCAGTATAACCCCAAATAGTTTGAACTGTCATAACTACCGGTAATCCTTCATCCACCGCTCGCTTTAGAGAATCAAATGTATCGAGAGGGAAATGACCCAATCCCGTACCTGCTAAAACAAGACCCTTATATCCTTTATCTACATAAAAATCAATTAATTCAGAAGATAATCCGGGGTATCCGTAAATCAATCCGACTTTTTCTTCAATATTTTTTGCAGCAATAGTTTCAACATCTTTTTTTGGCCTTTTTTTATAATCTTGAGTGAAAAATTTAATATTTCCCTCACGAACCATACCTAATGGGGAAGAACCGATTGACCGAAAAGCATGTCTTGTTGAAGAATGCATTTTTCGAACTCTTGTTCCGCGATGAATAAATCCATAGTCATGCGCAGAAGATCCCAACATAGTTATTACAACTTCTGCCAGATTTGCATTTCCTGCTATTGTAGCGGCGTTCAATAAATTCATCGCTGCATCAGAGGATGGTCTGTCGCTTGATCTCTGTGAACCTACAAGAACTACTGGAACTTTTAAATCACTTAATAAAAATGATAAGGCTGCCGATGAATAAGTAATTGTATCAGTTCCATGTGCAATCATTATACCATCAATGCCAGCATTCACTTTTTTAGCGATATTTTTTGCTAATTCCAGCCAGTATTTCGGTTTCATATTTTCAGAGAATATTTTGAACACAACATCGGTTTCTAGATTGCAAACATCAGCTAATTCAGGGACTGCTGTAAATAGTTCAGATGGTTCAAAAGCTGGAATGACAGCGCCAGTCACATAATCTAATCTTGATGATATAGTTCCTCCAGTTCCTAACAATGCGATATTTGGTAATTTTTTATTTTTTTTAATTTCTGAAGGATCGAATTTAACTTCCATTTTGGGCTCTTGACTTAAAACTTCAATTTCTGTAGTCGAATCTAATTGAATTCCAATATTATATCCGTTTTTAAGCTTAATTTCAACGAATTCATCAGGAGCAAATTGATTTCGCGGTAATATAATCCCCTCAGATGAAATTTTTTCGGTTTTAATCCTAATTTTACTCCATGTTTTTGCTCCAAATTTCTTCAAAATTTTAATTGATTTCGGTTTATATCCTTCAAACTCATTATTTATGGAATTGCTCATATTCATTTGCCTCCTTTTTTATTTTTTGTTGATTTATTATTTGTAAGATAAGGGCTCATTAATTTTTGTAGTTTAGAAGATATGATTTTGCCATCTACAACTCCTCTTCCTATTTTTTTCATTGCATCTCCCATTAATGGTCCTGTTGCACCCCTTCCGCGTTCTTTTATTAAATCAATATTTTTATCAATTATTTCTTGAATAATTTTATCCAAATCATTAAGGTCAAAACTTGAAATTCCTGCTTTTTCCTTTGCTTTTTCTAATGTTAATCCAGGAGAATCAATCCAAATACGTAATATTGATTCAAGAGCTTCTTTGGCTATTGTTCCTTTTTTAAGTCCTTTAAGAAGGGTGGAGAAGTGCTTTTCTTCCAATTGTTCGATATCTCTATTCTCTCGATGTAAGACTTTGAGCATATCTGTAATTGTTCTTATAACAAGAGTAGGATTATCGGGTAAAATTTTAATCAATTTATCAAATAATTGTAATTTACCTGTCATTATTAAATCTTCAAAGAGGTCACCAGATATTTTATATTTTTTTGAATAGTCATCAATAATATCCCAAGGGTAAGGCCCAATAGATTGTTTTATTCTTTGAATTCTCTCCTCCGATATTATAAATGATTGGGAGTCAGTATCAGGATATAATCGTTTTTCACCACCAAGCTCCCTTAAAAATATGTGAGTTCCATCATCTTGAGCCCTCCGAGTTTCTTCCGGAACTCCTTTGAATGCTTGTTTAGTTCTATCTATTATTATATCTAATGCATTTTCTAAGGCTATTCCTTTAGCTAATAGTAAAATAAATAGGTCATTTTCTTCAATATCCAATTTTTCTTTTATATGATTAATCTCTTTTTCAGTAAATTTATATTTCCCTTTTAAATCTTCATCAGAATGAATTAATCCTTGTAATCCTGTAAGTATTTTTATTTTCTCTGCAACTTCCGTACCAAATCTCCTATTTGGATTTAATTCCTTTCCATATATTCCCTTAAACCCGGGAATTTTCATGGCAATTAATTTCTGACCATTTTTAATTCCATTCTTAACAAACCTACATGGAGTATTTTTGAAAAATTTGGATAAATCTTTTGTTTGATTTTTAATATTAATCGGTTTCAAATTCAATTTTTTTAGTTCTTTTTTAATTTCTATTAAGGATAATTGGCGTTGGCATTCAAATTTCACCAATAAAGGTATCCAATCTAATTTTTGAACTCCTTTTATTTCTATCCTTTCTCCTCCTTTGATTGAAATATTAATGTCTTGACGCGTAGATCCGATCACACGTTTGACTTTGTTTGCAGAGCGTAATAACAAGCCTATACGATACGCTGCATCTTTTGCTTCTTCAGGAGTATGGATTTCTGGTGCTGTTGTGATTTCATTTAATGGTACGCCGAGGCGATCCACTCTAAAGAAAGATGTTTTTCCTTCAGTCTTAATCCTTCGCGCTGCATCTTCTTCAAGAAAAATGTTTTCAATTCCAATTTCTTTTCCAGATTTTAGGAGAAGCTTTCCATTTTGCCCAATTTCAATGGTTCTTTGAAATCCCGCGGGAACACTTCCATCTACATAATTTTTTCTACAAACATGAGCTTCGCGTACTATCTCAGTTTTGAAAAGAGCACAGATTTCTAATGTAATATCTAAGCATTCTTCATTATAATGAAAAGGAGGGGTCTCATCCAATTCGTATGTACAAGTACAATCATAATA
>JAUWOE010000089.1 GCA_030612265.1 Promethearchaeum sp. | reverse complement strand
GAATAAAATACTTTTTTTTCAGATTCACCTTCATTACCTGATTCTAAAACACTTAAATCAGAATAATATTTCGATTTTTTTAAAGAAAACTTTGATTTTCTTCTCTCATCTACGTTTTCGTGGAAATTATTTTAGATAATGATGAAATAGTTCCTTCATACTTTTTTCTAGGAAAAATGGCATAATGTTGTATCTTCCAATAATTTTTTTCCAAATCAAAGGTAGTTCGTGAAGTGGGAACCAAGTAAAACAACAGCAAGATTGACCCTATTAAAGGCCATATGTAAAAATAGATTCGAGAATTATCATTGATAATATTTATATAAATTGCAATAGATAGTAAACCAATTGTAAATATAGATAATATTTTAATTTGATCTATATGATCCCGCCAATTTCTTACGATATAAACCTTATAAGGATTTTCAATTCCAAAATTTAATTTTACCATGAATTTTTTTCACAATCTAAGTTAATTCTAAAGATATATATATATAAAAAAGAACTTGAATTTATATAATACATTCAAAACTCAAATTTTTTTAAAATCAAAGGAGAAGGAGAAAAAAATGCCAAAAATTGATTTCACGTTTAAAATTTTAATGTTGGGCTCAGAATCTACTGGGAAAACATCTTTATCTGAAAGATATATAACCGGAGTATTTAATCCAGATATAAGATTAACTGTTGGAGTAGAATTTTATGTAAAAACCGTAGAAGTCAATACAAAAGAAGGTAAAAAGATCGTAAAACTCCAGATTTGGGACCTTGGGGGCGAAAAACGCTTCAGGTTTTTGCTCCCGACATATTGTTTAGGCAGTAGTGGAGTATTCTTCCTATACGATATAACTAGACCTGAAACACTTGAAGCTCTTGAGAGCTGGACACAAATTATTAAAGAGAAAAATAATGATATCCCTATTTACCTAGTAGGAAATAAAATTGATTTAGAGAGTGAGAGAAAGATCCCCGAAGAATACGGAGCACAAACAGCTAATATGAACAATCTTATCGGCCATATTGAAGTTAGTGCTAAACGGGGAGATAATGTTGAAAAAGTGTTCCAAGAACTTACAGATATCATGTTAAGAAGTTGTTTTTAGAGGACGGAAGGGATTGTTTAAATGGAGAAGAATTCATTTTCAAGTTTGATTGAACTTTTCAGCTCAATTGAAGTAAAAGAAAAAGGAGTTGAAAGAGTATATGATTATCTTCTAAAAAATCGCTCTATAGATAATCCAAAAGAACTAACAATTAGTTTGGATTTAACAATTAAGAGAATCTATAAAATATTTAGTCTGTTAAAGCAATTAGGTTTAATACAAGTATATGATCGGCCTATGAAAATAACTATAAATGAACCTATTGCAGCATGGGAGAAGTTATTATCTGAAAAAATTACTCGTATAAGGACAGATTGTGATGTAAAAATTGCAAAATGTGAAAAATCATTTGTTGATATGAAATCTTCTTATAGAATTTTTCAAGACCTAACGACATTACCACCTGTAGAATATATAAATATTCTAGATAATGAGGACCCATTTGATTTTATCAGAAACGAAATTATTGGAAACTCAAAAGAAATATTTCTTACAAAAGGATTAAACTATGAGATAAACTCCTTAGAAAAAATTTTGGAAATGTTAAAAAATCCAAAATTTATGAAAAAAGAAGGATATTCTGATGTGATTACTCTAATCCAAACTATTCTAAAAAAAATGCCACCAATAAAATATCGAATTTTAATATCTCGAGATCATGCACAAGAAATTCTTCAGATTGTAAAGAATTTTTCCACATACAACAACAAATTTGAAGAAATTGAAAAAGAATATAAAAATTTATGGGATATTAGAATTTACAAAGATACTTGTGGCGATTTCATTATTATTGATGCAAACGAATTAATTCAATTTTCAATTGATCCAAGTAAAAAACTCTTGGGTATTTTTATTACAAGAAGTCGTGAAATTACTGAAATTTTCTTTAAGAAATTTGAGGAAATGTACTCAAAAGCCCTTAAATTAGAGGATTACTTTAAAGAGATTAAAATATATAGAAATCCAACGATATTAGATAAATTTATCTTTTCTTTTTTCTAAAAAACCTTATAGAATGATTTATTTGAAGATTACTCCCGAATTAATTACTTTTGATAAGTTTTATTCAGAAAATAGGTCAAAATTAGAAAATAAGGAAAATTTCTTTATTAGCGAAGTAGCAGGTAAAGATAGTATAGCTGCAATTATTCAAGCAGCTAGAGAAAATGAGATTAAAAATTTATTAGGTATTGGAATATTTCATAGATCATTTTTTGGAAACAGTCTTGAACCTAATGAACATTTTGAATTTATTAACAAACCAATCATCATAAATAAGTTTGATTCTACTAATTTTCTCTATTTAGATGTTTCAAATCTATTCGATCGTTTAATTATTCGTAATACGGCCATAGTACAGAAATATTTCGGATATTATTCGCCATGCCCACCTTGTCATCTTTTTTTCCATATGATGAGGATCCCTATTGCAAATTATTACGGAATTACAAAAATTATAACAGGAGAACGGGAATTACACGGAAATCGTAAAAAACTCAATCAAATTTCCGAAGTTCTTTCTCTTTTTAAAGAATTGCTTCAAAAAGAAGGAATAGAACTAATTCAACCAATAAGAAAAATAAGAACTGATGAGAAAATTTTTGACATTTTAGGAGATTCATGGAAATCAGCCGAACCATTTAAATGTAGCTTTTCTAAGAATTATTATGATGAATCAGGGGAGATCCCTTTTGAAATTCAGAAAATATTGAAATCAGTGAGAAATTTTTATTTTCCATTATTCTCATCAGTTGTTGAATTTATTAAAATCAATCATAAAGAACCTCAAGAAAATTGGTTCAGTGAAAAAATTATACATATTATCTCTAAAATTGAGTAGAATCGAATAAAAGTAATTTAAATATTCAGAATTTGATTTTAAAATAAAAAATTATGAGATTATCTTCTCTTCACGATTTCTTGATAATTTCTTGTAGGCGTAATGAATTCGCTGAAAAACTGTTATGTGACTTCCAATAATCATTAAAATCATAGTCCACCAAATAGCATCTGCAAAAAAAATCTGGAAAATTATACCAATGAGTAATAGTGGAACCCTATCAGTTCTTTCTAATAATCCTACTCCTCCTAAAGATTTATTATGTAAACCTTCAATACGGGCGCGAGTATATGATGTTAAAAATGCCCCAATAAATGTCAATAATCCTAAAAATGGTGTTGTAAAGCCTCCTAATATAATTCCTATGAAAATAGCAGCATCTCCATATCTATCTAAGGTAGAATCCAAAAAAGCCCCAAATTTTGTTGGCCCTTGAAGCCTTGCTATTACGCCATCTAATTGATCGAAGAATTCAATTAAAAACAAGCATATGATAATCATAGGAATCAATCTAAAATAAAATCCTAATCCTGATAGAATTGAAAAAAACAAACTAAGCACAGTAAAAGCATTTGCAGGAAAAATTGAAAGTTTTCTTCCCAAAGGTAGTAATAATTTTTGAGAAAATTTTTTTATTTGAAATATCATAAAGTTAAATAAAAATTTACCGTGTTTCTTTTAATCCTTTCTCTTATTAGTTTTCATCCGGATATAACTACAATTAGGACAAATAAATTTGGTATTTTTATGAAATCCTCCCTTTCTTTTAACTGATCTCATCTTCAATTGAATCCCTTTAGCGCGACATCTTGGGCAATACATCTGTTTTCTCCATCAGATTCGATTTTTAATCCATTTGGATATCATTGACCCCAAATGTGAACAATTACAGTTCTTATTCTAGGTCCATCGAATTCTGCAAAAAGCAAATCTTGCCATTCACCCAGATCTAATTTCCCATTCGAAATTGGAATTTCAATAAATGTTCCTGTTAAGATACTTTTTGTATGGGCGTCAGAATTATTTTGCACGTTTAACATTCGTTTAACAGGGACAATACTTTCTAAATATGTCTGAAAATCTCGCATAACATCAGGATTTACAGTTTGATTTATGAACACTGCTGCTGTGGTATGAGGAATAAAAATTTTACAAACACCTACAATATTTTCTCCAGCTTCTTGAACGAAACCATTTACTTCTTCAGAAATAGGGATAAACTGTTCTTTTTTATGTGTCTTAAGACTGAAGCTATACTTTTTTATTTGCATTTTGTAATATTCTCCTAAAAACAATTATCATTTTAGGAAAAAAAAACTTTGGATTAATTATACAAAAATATCAAAATTCATTTAAGAAAGAAATGAAATGGTTACATATATAATAAAAATCAATTATGTAAAACTTGATGACTTATGACTGAAAAAGCCAGAAAATGCCCCTATTGCAGTAAGCCGTTAACTAGAAGGCCCTATTGGAAACATATCCAAGAGGTACACCCCAAAGAATTTGAAAATGACACAGGAACTTGGATACAATTGTTTAATGATTATTCTGCTATGGGAATGAACAAACAAGTATCTTTGCAAGTCATTGCCGAAATATTTAATAAATCGCCAAAAATCATTGAAGACTTTCTAAAGGAACAAAATATTCTATAAATTCTCTTCTATAATTCTATTTTTTACATTTTTAATCCTATTGATTGTTTTAGTATACCTTTTTTCATTTAAATTAATTTGAACTAATAAAGTTGTCTAACATAATGATTATTATCTGTATTTCATCTAAAGTTGCTGAAGCGCCTTCCGGATCCGATTAAGCCCTTCTTTTAAAATTTTGCGAGGATAACCAATACTTAATCTTTGGAATCCTTCTCCATTCGCTGTGAAATCTCGACCGTCGTAAGGGATAATATGAGCATTTTTAATGAGATACTGAAATACTTTATTCGGAGCTAGTGGAACATTCCGGAAATCGAGCCAAATGACAGGAGTCCCTTCACGAGGAATTAAATCAATATTCATCTCATGTTCTGTAATATAATCTTGCACAAAACGAAAGTTATCATCCAAGTATTTGGTCAATAAATCTACCCATGGAGCACAGTGATTATAAGCGGCTTGCATTCCAAGAATCCCAAATATATTAGGAGCATAAATGAATTTTTTATCGAAAAAGTGGAAAAAAGGAACCCGTATCTCTGGATTTTTAATAAAAATATTAGCGATTTTTAAGCCTGAAGTATTAAAAGTTTTGGTCATTGAGCTCAAAACAATAGTTTTTGAGTCTAATTCAGGGGAAATGGCCGCAATTGAGGTGTAAGGATGCCCTTTCGAAACGAGATCACAATGAATTTCATCGGACACAATCAAAACATTATGATTCAAACATAAATCCCCTAAACCCTGCAATTCTGTGCGGGTCCAGACTCGCCCCACCGGGTTATGCGGATTACATAAGATAATTAATTTGATTGAATGAGTTTGGAGCACGCTTTCAATTTGATCAAGATCCATCCGATAAGTTCTATCTTCGAGGCTAAGAGGAACCATAATGAGTTTTCGAGCCTGATCAGTTACAGCTTCAGCTAAAGGTCTGTAAATTGGGGTAAAAATTAAGATTTCATCCCCTACATTAGTAAAATATTGGATAACATTTAGTAAACTAAAAATAACTCCCGTAGAATAGAGAATTTCTTCCCGAGAAAATTTGATATTATGACGAATCTGATACCATTGAATGATTGCATCATAATAATCGGGTTTGACTAATGTATAACCATATATACCGTGATTACTCCGTTGCTGAATTGCATCAATAATGGGTTGGGGACATTCAAAATCCATTTCTGCATGGTTAAATGGGAGAAGATCTGCTGTACCAAAGCGCTCGATCATGTAATCGGGATCCCATTTAATAGACCACGTTTTAGTTCGATCCACACATTTATCAAAAAGATCCATAGAAAAGTCCATGATATGAGCTATAATAAGGAGTCATTGAATTTTAAAGCCAATCAAACCAAGGTCTATTTGGAAGAAAAATGTCTTTAAACTGTGATCTGGGATATTGCGGTTCAATCAAGAGTAAAAGTAACTAGATCAAATAAATCTTTAACCTCATCATAAGATATTGGAGTAATGTTAAGGATATTTTTTTCCTTTTCCAAATTATCCAAAAGTATACTTAATGTAGTTTTGAGATAATTTATTGAAAAGCTATTTAACACTAATTCGGTAATACAATTAACATCGTTCGGAACCTTAGATTCTTTTCCAACTTGTTCCCTTAATGAAGGACAGTAAAGTTCATTGGTTGAAATTATTAGATTTTTCTTGTCAATATTTTTCGCGCCGATTTTTGACCCTGAAGCAACCAATCCATATATTTGAACAGTATTAGGAAATTTAAATAAGAAATTTGATATTTTTGGTTCAAGTTTCATTGCAGATTTAACAGTTTTAAAAAACAAAAACAAACTTGCACCTAAGAATCCTGGTTGTATCCCAATTTTTTGTTCTATCCAGAAATCTCCACCAGTCATTGGTATTGAAAGACATTTTCTATCAAATTTATCTTCTATAACATTGTAACCATCCGCGAAATCACCGAGTTCCTTCTCACTATTGTAGAAATCTACCGGATTAGGAGTCCAAGAAAAAACTCGAATATCTAATTTTGGAAATAGAGAAGTAGATATTCTTTCATTTAGATATTTTATTAGGTACTTAGACGTTAATTCTTCATTCTCTGAATTATTTTGCACCCAAACACTACATACTACGCCCCATCGATGATCAGGTGTTTTTTCGGGGGAGAGAAAGGTATGAATTCCAGCTTCTGATTTTCCGTATGGAAGGGATGATTGTGCACAGAATTCAAGAGCAATTTGTTTCATATATTCCTTTTTAAATCCAGTAATTAAGATTGATGCACCTATACCCCGAAATACATCAAAACTAATTTTTTTTCCCTGTTTTTTTTTCCTATCTGCTTTTTTTCTATGATACATCAATGATACATGAAGTCTTATAATTGAAAAGTTATAAAAGTTTCAAGAATTCTATTTAATTGAAGGGTTATAAAAAAGAAAAAAAGTGAACATCATGATCAAAGGAATAATAATCATTAAATTTGATTTGGATACCCCCTATATAATGGAAAATGAGCAAATTGTTCAAGAAGAAGAAGAAATTGATGAAACAGGGGAAGAAGAAGAAGAAGAAGAATTAAACGAAGAAGATGATGTAGACGAAGAAGATGAAGAAGATGAAGAAGACGAAGAAGGTAAAGATGACGAAGATGATGAAGATGATGACAAGCTAATCCCAAAATTAGAAAAATGGGATGTCTACAACGAGTATTATTCTGATAAAAAAGATAAACCCAAAAATGAATTTTTAGAAAGTATCATGGAAAGTTTTATTGCAACAGTTACGCTGGAAGATTTAAATTTTCGAGCATTTCCTTTTAAATTTTATATAGTTCCCTTAAAAAAGCAAAACGAACCAACAATATACTGTATAATCTATATTCTTGACATTTTTGAATCCTTAGAGATTGTAAAAATCCATCCTAAGAAAATTCAAGATGCAATATTGGAAAATATCCATAATAAAACAGCTCTAACCAATAGGATAAGAAATATCTATAAAGAGAAAAATAATATTCTTGAGAAAGTCGAAAAAGAAGATATTTTAAAGAATGAAATTGGTTCTGTTGCAAATAAACTCATAGATCAAGGAAAATTTGAAGAAGCTCAAAAATTTATCAAATTGGCAAAAGATATCCCCTCTAAATTCATTTCTGCATTCACAAAAAGTAAAAAGGAAGTTAAAACGGGACATTTTAAAAGTGCAGAAAAAAATTTACGAGATGCATTAAATCTCGCTAAAAAAATAAATGATGAAGGCCTTAAGGATTACTTAGTATTGAAAATAGAAACTGTAAAAAAAATACCATCGCACCAAAAGGAAGTAAAACGAAAATATGACAGTATTGTAAAGAGACTCACAAAATATAATAAATTCCTTTCTTATTCATCTCAAATCCCTAAACTACATCGGTGTATGGAATTATTGGATAAGTTGGAAGAAGACGAACAGATTGACCAAATAACCGATCTTGAACAATTACTTGTCGAAGCTCAACAATATGTTAGATCTTTACGAGATATAGACAGAAAAATTAAGCAGATTGTGCGAGTTTTAAAAGAATAAATTTTGATTTGAATTTATTATTGTAATTTATTCTAACTCGAGAGATATTTAGGGTCACAAATAATTAAGTCATTTGTGATTTAAGTTGGAGGATAATTCAAACATTAAGGAGAAGTTAAAATCACTGCTGGTTCAGCTTCAGGATTGGGAAAAAACTAATACGAATGTTCCTGGTGTTAAAATTATCAAAATTCCTGCAAAGAATGAAATACCCGAAAGACTTGGAATTGAAATAAATCCTGTTGATAATTCTGGACGATTGATTAAAAAAACAGGTCATATTGTTTTAACAAATGAAGAACTCTTCACAAAATACGCTGAATTATTTGATCATCCGAAAGTTAAAGAACTCATGCAAGAGATTGAATATCTACGCCAAGAAATGCAAGATCATACTCAAGACAAGCATAGCATAATTTTTGAATTATAATTTATCTTCTCTCTTTTTTTCCTCAATTTTTATTTGACATAAATTCACTGCAAAAGAATAATAAAAATTTTTAATGTGATAAAATCCTTCTTTGCAAGTATAAGTTAGTGGTGCTATCATGAACTTAAACTCGATAAAATCTCACCCAATTCTGCCAATACCGGAACGAACAAAAGTTTTATTTGAATTTGATGGAAAAGAGTTAGTCGGTTTTAAAGATATGATGATTTCCTCAGCTCTTTTTATGAACGGGATAAAAATTTTTGGACATCATTTTAAAGACGGAAGTCCTCAAGGAATTTTCTGCGCGAATGGACAATGTGCTCAATGTACGGTTATAGTTGATGGAGCACCAAAAAAAGCTTGTATGACACCTCTAAAAGAAGAAATGAATATCGAAAGCTGTAACGACTTACCCGAACTCCCAGCAGAAGATACGATTGTCAAAGTAGGAGATGCTGAAATATTAGAAACCGAAGTCTTAGTTATCGGAGCAGGTCCAGCAGGATTATCTGCATCTAAATTATTGGGCGAAAATAATGTGAAAGTAATATTGATTGATGATAAAGATCGAACAGGGGGTAAATTGGTACTACAAACCCATAAATTCTTTGGATCCCAGAAAGATGTTTACGCTGGAAAACGAGGAATTGATATCGGTCAAATATTAGGAGACGAAGTCAGAAAACTTTCATCAGTTGAAATATGGTTAAATAGCACAGCATTAGCAGTTTTTAGAGATGGATTTGTGGGAGTTTTAAAAGAAAACTCCAAATATGTATTGATTAAACCAAAAAAGCTTCTCGTAACAACCGGAGCCCGAGAAAAAATGCTTATTTTCCCAGGTGATACCCTTCCAGGCGTTTATGGTGCGGGGGCTTTCCAAACTTTGGTTAATCGAGATTTAGTAAAACCTGCCGAAAAAATCTTTATTGTAGGGGGAGGAAATGTCGGTTTAATCGCAGGTTATCATGCAATTCAAGCAAATATTGAAGTTGTTGGTTTGATTGAAGCCTTACCTAAATGTGGAGGCTATTATGTTCATGAAACTAAACTCCGTCGATTAGGAGTCCCGATATACACGCGCCACACAATAATTTCTGCTAATGGAAAGGAAGATGTCAAATCCATCACCATCGGAAAATTGGATGATGATTGGAATGTAATCCCCGAAACTGAAAAAACCTTTGCTTGCGATACTATTCTTATTGCTGTGGGTCTTAATCCGGTAGATGAATTTTATTTAAAGGCTAAAGAATTCGGGATAAAATCATGGGTTGCCGGAGATGCGCAAGAAATTGCTGAAGCTTCAGCAGCTATTTTTACCGGAAGAATTGAAGCAATAAAAATTTTAGAGGACATGGACATTAAATCTGATTATAACCTTTCTGAATTAGAAGAAAAAGCCAAAATGATGAAAGCTCATCCCCCAGATCCCGGAGAAAGCATAAAAAACAATAAAAATGAGGGAGCTTTTCCGATATTTCACTGCTACCAAGAGATTCCATGTAATCCTTGCGCAACCGTATGCGCGCAAGATCTGATTGAGACAGTTGATGATTCATTAACAACACTACCATTTTTCAATAATAATCAAGATTGCATTGCTTGCGGTAGATGTGTAGCCGTGTGTCCTGGATTGGCAGTTACTCTTGTAGATACTAGAAAAGATGCAGAAAATCCTATTGTTACATTTCCATATGAAATTTCATCAGGTAAACTGGAAAAAGGGCAGGAAGTAACGGTATTAGATGATTCTGCGAGTCTTGGAAACTTTCCAATTCACAGAGTGAGAATTTTAAAAGAATTCCCACAAACTCAATTAGTATCGATAGTAATTCCTAAGGAATTTGCAAGAAAAGCTGTAGGAATTAGAGCATTCAAACCAAATCCACCAGAACCAATGGAATTGTATCATAAAAAGCCATTACCCGATGAAATCATAGTATGTCGATGTGAAAGGGTTACAGCTGGTGAAATCAGAAATCTGATTAAAAAGGGAATAACCGATGTAAATCAAATCAAGGCAATTACGCGTGCCGGGATGGGAGCATGTGGAGCAAAGACATGTGGACTTCTAATAGACCGTCTTTTTAGGGAGGAGGGAATTTCGCAAGAAAAAATCACGGAGGGCGTAAAAAGACCCCTGTTTGTCGAAGTACCGCTCAAATATTTCGCATCTGTTGATAAAGGTGATGAAAAATAATGACAAATTATGATGTTATTATCATCGGAGCGGGCAGCATTGGAGTTCCCACTGCTCTTGCTTTAGCAAAAAATGGGTTAAAAATTTTAGTAATAGACTCTTTGATGTCCGTTGCCCAAGGACAAAATAAAGCCGTAATCGGGGGGATCCGTTCAACTCATACACAAAAATCAAAAATATGGTTGTGTCAAAGATCAATTGAAATATTCTCATCTTGGAAAGAAAAATACGGGGATGATATCGGTTGGCTCCAGAATGGTTATTGTTACCTGGCATACACTACAGAACACGAGAAACTTTTTAAAAATAATATTAAACTCCAAAAATCCTATGGATTGAATATTAATTATCACGGACCCGAAAAAATCAAAGAACTTATTCCAGGAATAAATGAAAATGGATTATTGGGAGGCACATTTAGCCCTGAGGATGGAAATGCATCACCATTACTCTTTATCAATGCTTGCTACTCTCAAGCTAAAAAATATGGAGCAGAATTTCATTTTAACGAAAAAGTAATTAATATTTTCACCGAAAATGGAAAAATCAGTGGAGTTCAAACAAACAAATCCACATATTTAGCGAAATTTGTAATTAATGCAGGGGGATCATATGCGAAAGAAGTAGCAAAACTTGTCAATATTGACGTTCCCGTAAATCCTACCTCACATGAGGCGGGAATCAGCGAACCCGTTAAGCATTTTATAAAACCGATGGTTGTTGATATCCGTCCTAGCGAGGATAAAAAATTCGGAGATAGTAATAATTACTATTTTTACCAGAACAATGAAGGTCAAATAGTATTCTGCCTTACACCCAATCCGCCAATATACGGATATGACAATAAAGAAACAAGCAGATATCTCCCACAAATAGCCAAGCGTATGATTATGCTCCTACCTCGGCTAAAAAATTTAAAAATCCGTCGAACATGGAGAGGATTATATCCCGACACCCCTGATGGCGCTCCAATTGTTGGAAAGGTTAAAGATCTTGAGGGTTATATCAATGCGGTAGGAATGTGCGGGCAGGGATTTATGCTTGGCCCTGGGTTGGGAGAATTAATTTATCGAATCGTGAACAATTCTTTAACACCCAATGATGAGATAATCCTTGAAGAACTCTCTCTTTATCGTGATTTTGGACATGTAGAGATGCTTAAATAATAAATAAGAAAAAAATTTTTAATATTCTATAATTTTTCCAAAGACCATAGAATGACAAAACCGCGTTTATTATAGAAAATTTCAGAAATATGTCTTTGAAATCTTTTGTTTGAAAAGAAACCGGGTATAATTCATGGAATCGGATAAAATAATATTTTCATAGATTATCCTGATGAAAATAGAGCAGAGGATCTTGCTTATCTAAGATATTTGTTAATGAATAAGATGGATCTATAATTTTAAAAACCATTATCGAATCAGTTGATGTTTAAAACTGACGACTCTTTAATGTTTTTTCATCTATGAAAATATAATTATGAAGCAATGATAATTTTCGTTCTCGAATTGTTTTAAAGCCCATTCGTATTATTGATAAAATCTTCTGAGGGGATTGGGGATGTATTCTAAATAAAATTACGCCAAAGGGTTTCATTTTTCGATTAAATACTAAATAACCAAAATCCTTATCTAATGTAATAATAGTTCTTTTACTTTCCCTACTAATCTTTATAATTTTTTTATCACTAATCCCTCTAAATTTTTCACATATAGATATAACATCATATCCTGAATTTTTTAAAGAGAGATAAACAGATTGAGGAATATTCTCATCTAAAAGAAATTTCAAATTCATCCCATTTATCCTTATGATTAAGCTTCAATCTTGAAAATCTTCTCTTCACGAATACTTTTAGTAGCATAATCTAAAACGGCTAAAATATCTTCTTTTGTAATATTATATTCATCTTGAATTTGATTATAAGACCAGTCTTGCGCTAATAATTCCAAGATAAAATCCACCGTAAGACGAGTACCCTTA
Source organism: Promethearchaeum sp. (assembly GCA_030612265.1). Classification (GTDB taxonomy): domain Archaea; phylum Asgardarchaeota; class Lokiarchaeia; order Sigyniarchaeales; family Promethearchaeaceae; genus Promethearchaeum. Next base: position 1,640 of record JAUWOE010000089.1, on the reverse strand, counting down.
ATACACGGTTTTCCAATGCAAATTGAGGGATCAATAATTATTCTTTTAGACATACAATTAATTAATTTAAACACGCAAATAAAAACTATTTTATTGCTTACAGCAAATTAACGTAATCTCTACGAGAATGTAATACTCGATGAATTTCAACGAATTTTTCTGTAATAACATAAAAAACCAGATAATTATTAATTACAAGAATTCGATAACCAACTGCTTTTAATTTATCATTTCTAGGTTGTTTTCCAAGTTCGGGAAAAACAGCAAGTTTTGACAGAGTATCATCGATATCATTGAGGATTTCTAATGCACTACTTGGATTATCTTTCAAGATATATTCAAAAATTTGATCTAAATCATTTTTTGCAATTTCAAGGTATTGTATTTCATATTTTTTCTTCATTGATTTTTTGCCTCAATTTCGTCATTACTTCTTCATGCGAGTATCGTTTTCCACTAGAAATACTTTCATATTGAGCCACTCCTAATTTCTGATATAAATCTAATTGAGCTTCTAATTGTTCATATTTTGCAATACTCATAACAACTAGATCGCCTTTCCCATTCTTGGTAATAAAGACCGGTTTTCCTTCCCGATGGCAAAGTTCAGAAATTTCTTTAAAATTATTTCGTAAATCTGAAATTGGTTTAATAATTGGCATAATCTAATAATATCATTAAAATGATAATATTTATACCTTTTGATGATTTTTTTTGACAAGAAAATATAAAAATTCTAAGCATAATTATAAATGATTGTAATTCTGTTATTTACTTAGTATGACCCCGAATATGGTAACGGTAACCAATAGAGGTATGTTAACGATCCCTGCAAAAATAAGGAAAAAATTGAATATTAAAGATGGAAACAAAATATTCGTGAGCGAAAAAGATGGATATATAATTTTAAAGCCAATTATAGATTTCACTAAAGAAAAAAATAAAATTTTTGATTATGAAGAAATGGTTGATCTAATTAAGAAAAGAGAATCCCAAAAAGAAAAAGATATTAAAGTTGAAAATAGAGATCCATTCTAATTATATTTAAATTTCATTGGAGACAGAAATATGAGTGAAATCTTAATTGATACAGGAATAATCTTAAACATCCTAACAAAAAATCCACCACAGAAATTAAAAAAATTAATAAATAACATTCAAGAACAGAGATATAAAGCAGCAACAATTCAACCAATAATTCTAGATGTATCGAGGTGGCTAATCAAAATAAAGAAGAAGACAGAAATTAGTGATATAATTTATTCTCTACTCATAAGTTATAACATTACAGTTCATCCTTTAACTGAATTAAAACATTTTATCTCAGCGGGGATTTTAAGGCATCAAATCCCTCAACTATCAACAGTAGATGCACTTCTGTATGTTTATGCGAAAGAAATGGGAATTTCTATTCATACAACCGATAAATCTATGGTTGATGGCATCAAAGAAAAATTTCCTAAATCAAAAATTCAATATTATAATTATTTAAAATGAAGGTAGATACTAAGTTTTTTGATCAAATCTAAATTGGACTACTTTTTCATAAAAACTTTCCTTTTTTCAAACAAAAATAACAAGAAATCATTCATGGCAATAATTTGAGAGAAAATTTTAATGAGAAATAGTAAAAAACTATA
>JAUWOE010000173.1 GCA_030612265.1 Promethearchaeum sp. | reverse complement strand
AGCAAATCGAATAGTAGTGCTGTGAGTATCTTTAGCTAAAATTCCATTCTCTTTAAATTGTTCAACAAATTGCCTTGCATTTCCATCGAATTCCATTGCTATTAATAATCCTCTGCCCCGAACATCAACTACTGGTAACTTGGTCTTTTTAGCTGCTATTTTTCGCAATCCCTCTCGGAAGTACTTTCCAAGTTCTTCTGCTTTTTCAGCTAAATTTTCACCAATTAAGATGTCCAATGCTTTGGAAGCAATAGCACATGCAAGAGAATTTCCTCCAAATGTCGAACCGTGAGTACCAGGGGTGATTACATCAGGACCAACCACATCTTTTGTAGTAACAATTGCAGAGACTGGGTAAATTCCACCACCAAGTGCCTTTCCTAAACAGAACATATCTGGTTTTACATCTTCATGATCAACTGCAAATAATTTTCCTGCTCGGCATAATCCGGACTGGATTTCATCAGCAATCATTAAAACATTATATTTCGTACATATTTCACGAACTTTTTTGTAATATCCCTTTTTGGGGATTTTAACTCCTGCTTCTCCTTGGATTGGTTCAAAGAGAAATGCTGCGACATTTTCTGGTCCGAGAGCAATAATATTATCTTCTAACGAGTGAGCATCCCCATAAGGAATAATTTCAAATCCAGGTGTGAATGGTCCAAAATTGCCATAATAACTCCCATGTTGAATGTCTGTGCTAAATCCTACTATTGTAATTGTTCGTCCGTGGAAATTATCTGCACATACAATAATTTTTGCTTGATTTTTTGGAATTTTTTTCTTAATGTATCCCCATGCTCGAGCGACTTTTAAGGCCGTTTCAACTGCCTCAGCGCCAGTATTCATCGGAAGAGCCATTATTCCTGAATTTTTTGAATCATTAATGTGAGGACCAACGATACCGCATAGTTTCTTTAAATAAGGCCCCATTTGATCATTACAAAAAGCGCGTGAAGTTACTGCTACTTTTTTTAATTGTTCTTCTGCTGCTTTTACTATTTCAGGATGACAATGACCTATATTTTGACTGGAGTAAGCGGATAGGCAATCTAAATATTTTTTGCCTTCCGGATCCCAGACCCAACAGCCTTCAGCTCTTTGGATTACACATTCTAATGGATGATAATTATGCGCTCCATATTTATGGTCCATTTCTACGTATTCTTTTGATGTTGTCACTTAATTCACCATTAATTTTTACTTTTATTATTAGTTTAAAAAAATATTGAAGTTATTTCTTTACTTCCATCCACTTCAATAAATTTGATTGTGATTCACTAAACATTTGAGTTCCACTTTTTCCATTAATTGATTCTATTATTTTATCAATTGAAGTGATTATTGCACGGTCTCCTCCAGATTCTAGAAAATTAACTGCTGCTTGAACCTTTGGCCCCATACTTCCTGCTGGAAATTGACCTTCTTTTAAATAATTTTTTGCTTCACTAATTGTTAAAGTGTCAAGTTGTTTTTCATCCGGAGTATTGAAATTAATTGCAACTTTTTCTACATCAGTTGCTATTAATAGGATATTGGCATGAATTTGTTCTCCCAGTTTTGCGCTAGCTAAATCTTTATCAATAACAGCTTCAACACCTTCTAAATTTTTACCCTTTTTGAATACAGGAATTCCTCCTCCACCACAAGTTATTAAAATAAAATTTTCTTGGATTAATTTATTTATTTCTCTATATTGATAGATTTTTAATGGTTTGGGGGAAGGAACAACTCTTCTCCATCCTTTAGATGTTTTAACAAATCCTGGTTGAGGTTCGGGATAACTAGGACCTATTGGTTTTGTAGGATTTTTAAAAGCGGGGTCATTTTCATCAACTCGCACATAACAAAGAATTGAACAGAAGAGTTTTTCATCATCTAAACTCAATTTCATCAATTCTTCATCCAAAGTTGATTCTATCATAAATCCAATTTGACCTTGGGATAAAGCTCCAAGGAGTCCTAGAGGCATTTGTGGAACTTCATCAGTTGCCATTTGTTGTAAGAGCAGATTACCAACTTGTGGACCATTACCATGAGTAATGACGACATTATATTCTCTAGATAATTCAGCAATTTGTCCAATAGGTTTTCGCAAGTTTTTAAATTGTTCTTCTGCTGTACCTCTTTGCCCTTTTTTAATTAATGCATTTCCACCAAGGGCAACAATCAAAGTTTTCTTCATTTTTTTAACTTCTTTCTCATATATTAAATAGATTTGAATTAATTCATAATTCCTAATAGGAAAAGGATGATTGCTTTCTGAACGTGAAGTCTATTTTCTGCTTGATCAAATACGATAGATTGAGGACCATCAATTACTTCTGCTGTTTCTTCATAGCCACGTTTAGCGGGTAAACAATTCATGAAGACTGCATTAGACTTTGCATTTGCCATTACTTTGGCATTTACTTGAAAAGGCATGAATAATTTTACTCGTTCATCTTCTTCTTCTTTTGGGATTCCGTAGCTCATCCATGAATCCGCATAAATAATATCTGCATCTTTAGCTGCTTCCATGGCATCGTGGACAACACGAATTACGGGTCCAGTTTTCTTTGAAATTTCTGCGATCTCTTCCATGACTTCTTTTTCAGGAGAATACCTTGGATCGTTTGGACAAGCAACATCCATTCTCATTCCAAAGATTGTGCACATTCTCATCAAATCATAAGTTACATTATTATATGAATCCCCAAAGAAAGAAAGTTTAAGATTCTCGAAACTTCCTTTTTTTTCCTTTATGGTTTGGAAATCACATAAGATTTGACATGGATGAGCGAAATCATCGAGCATGTTAATAATTGGAACATCTGAATTTGCTGCAAGGTCTTGAATATCTTTTCGTTTGAAAACACGCGCTGCGATTAAATCAACATAGCGTGAAGCACATTTTGCTGTATCTTGAATAGTTTCTTTTATTCCAAGAGGAGAATCCTTAATTGAATAAAATATACCATGCCCTCCCAATTGAGTCATTCCTGTTTCAAATGAAACACGAGTTCGTAAAGAAGGTTTAGCAAAAATCATTAAGAGTGTTTTATGGCTCAATTTGGATGTATACTTTGAATTGAACTTATCAGCTTTCATCTTTATTGAATAGTCGATAATATCTTCACACTCTTCACGAGTAAAATCAGAGACTTTTGTTAAGTTTCGAATTTTCATTTTTTTAATCAATCCTTAATATTATATTTTATATTAAAAAAAAAAGAGCAATAAATAATGAATATTTATGGCTTATTTCATTTTAGCAATAAGATCATCAAGCATTGATTCGATTGAAGGAGTTCCAATTGCCTCAATATCATAATCAATTCTTACAATTGGTTTATTACACTTTATTAATTTTCCTAAATCAATCGGGCTTCCATCGATTACAACGTCAGCGGGAACAGCGTTAATTGTATCTTCCATATCTTTGATTTGTTCATCATTATATCCCATAGCAGGAACTATATCATCCAATTGTGGAAATTCTTCGAAAACTTTTTTCATCCCACCTTTCAGATAAGGTTTAGGATCCACAACAATTCCTTCATGTTCTCTTGCTGCAATCATACCTGCACCATAAGCCATATTTCCATGTGTTAAAGTTGGACCATCTTCAACCACTAAAACGTTCTTACCCTTTATCATTCCTTCTTTTCCAGATTCAATTGTTACCATAGAATTAGTTCGGATAACTTTAGCATTTGGGTTAAGCATTTTCATATTATCCTCAACAATTTTAACATCTTCAGGTTTAGCGCTGTTTAATTTATTTAATACAAAAGCATGGCACATTCTAGCGTTTACTTCTCCAGGATGAAATTCTTCTTCATGACCGGGTCGTAAAGGATCTACTACTGTGAACATCAAATTAGGAACGTAAAATGAAACTTCGTTGTTTCCACCATCAAAAACTATGATATCTGCTTCTTTTTCAGCGTCTTCGATTATTTTTTGATAATCAACACCAGAGTAAATGACGAGCCCTTGTTCAATGTAAGGCTCATATTCTTCACGTTCTTCAATCGTACATTTATATTTGTCCAAATCACTATATTCTGCAAATCTCATGCATATCTGTTCAATTAAATCACCATAAGGCATAGGTTCTCTAATTGCAACCACTTTGAAACCTTTTTTAACCAAATATCTATAAACAGCCCGTGAAACTTGCGATTTTCCACACCCGGTGCGAACTGCTGTAATAGCAACAACGGGTTTATTTGATTTTATTTGTGTGAATTTAGGACTGATAATTCTAAAATTCGCACCATATGAAAGAGCCCTAGATGCTTTATGCATTACTTCTTGGTGTGGAACATCCGAGTAAGCAAAAACTACTTCTTCAATATTATTATCTTTAATAAATGCTTCCATTCTTGGTTCAATAATCATTGGAATACCATTTGGATATAATTTACCTGCTAATTCAGCTGGATATTTTCTTTCTTGTTCTTCTAATGTGCCAACATTTTGTTCGCCCGCAATTGTAAATGCACATACTTCATAATCTTCATTGTCTCGAAAAACTGTGTTAAAACAATGAAAGTCATAGCCAAGGGCTCCAATAATAACAACTTTATTTTTAGCCATTTTTTCTCAATCTCAAAATTTTTTTGTTTAATTATCATATGCAAATAAAAATGACTCTTCTGGGGCAATTTTTAACGATTTACCCACTTAGAGGAAATCTATGAACCTTTCAATAATATGGTTATAACAATTTTGAAAAAAATTGATAAGACCAAATGATGAGTTAAATCCACACTTCTAAAGTTTTAAATCCTATGTTCCTACATTTCGCCATCTATTTAAAATTTCGGATAATAATCATAAATTTCTAAACATCCCTATAATTGTGTTAGAGAATTGCGTATTTCGTATATTTGAGCTCGACTTTTTTCCGATAATATACTAAATTAGTTTGAATATTTTTTTTTCAATTTAGCAATAAAAAACCCATTCGTGTTATGAATTATTGGGAAGAATCTTCCAGCACCACTAAGCGCTATTTCGTTTAATTTAAAGCTAGGTGAAATCCAAGATGGGAGTTTTTCCATCTCAAATTTATCAAGAACTTTATTTATTTGGAGCTCACCTTCTTCTGGATAAAAACTACAGGTTGAATATAATAGGATTCCACCCGGTTTTAACATATTGAATGCTTTTTCAATCAAATCTCGCTGCAAGAACACATTCTGATTTAAAAATTTTTGATTTTGTCTCCATTTTAATTCTGGGTGGGTTGAAAAAGTTCCACTACCGGTGCATGGAGCGTCTAAAAGAATTTTATCAAAAAAAACATCCGTTATTTCTCTTATCGGAGGATTTAAGCCATCTCCGTGTATTATGTGAAAGTTTTTAGATGATCCTTTTTGCATCATTGGTCTTATTTGTTTTAATCGAGCCAAATCATAATCCAAAGCAACAATACTTGCCCTATTTTGAGAATGTTGTGCAATAAGCCTAGTTTTCATACCAGGAGCGGCACATAAATCACAAATTTTATCATTTTGTTGCGGATCTAATAAATGTACACTAGCAATTGATGCTTTATCTTGAATAATAATTTTATTTTCTTGATAAAATAGAGTTTTTATTAATTTTGCTTTATGTTTTAAGGGTATGTGAATAGTTTTTGGAATATTTTCATCCCTTACAAGATTTAGATGGTTAAATTTTTTTTCAAACTCAATCACGTCAATTTCTGAATTTAATCTGATTGTAAAATTTCCTACCCGAGCCTGAATATCCATTTTTTCTGAATTTGATTTGATACTATCAAGATTCATGACAGGAAGAAGTTTGTTAATGAAAAATGTAGGAATCGCTTTTTGAATACTCAACTGTTCTATCTCGTTTTTTCCTTTTAAAGCAATTTCCCAATTAAAGTTAGATAACCTTTGATAAAATCTCTGAAAATCTTGAATTTGTTCTCTACTTAAAGATAATGGTAATAATTCCTTCTTTATTTTTTCAAAACTCTTTTTTTCCCAAAAAAAAGCATAGACAGCATAATAAAGCAAATTTGCTTGATTTAGCCGTTGTTTCATATCATTTTCCATTGAACGTAGTGTTTTATTCAAAATGAATTGGATTTTATTCTTGTATCGAATAATTTCCATTAAATAATGTTTGGTATAATTGTCATTCTTAAAAGTTGGTGATAGTTTTTGATGATCTAAATATTTCTGGATAAAATCTAATAGAAGTAGAATACCTTGAGATGATGTAACTTTAAATTTTTTTGAGGTATTCATCATTATTAATCATTTAAACCTTATATCAAAGAGTTGTTTGCATTTAAAACACTTTCTTGCACTCGAAGGTAGTTTTTTGTTGCAATTTGGGCAATTGAAATGAGACTGATTTTTTTCCATTTCAATGATTACTACCTTTTTAGAATCTTCTTTAGAGTTTGAAATTCCAATGTTACCTAGTTTTCCATCTCTAATTTGAACGAAAGTTACCGTATAAATAACTGGAGCGAAGAAATACAGAATATTTTTAAAAAAAAGTTTCATAAAATTGTAAATATAAAGCATTCCATAATTGCGAGTAGTGGGATTTAACCATCTAGTCAAATTATCATCATTTAATTTAAGTGCTTCCATAAGTGGACTTATATAATAATCTTGAATTAACATCGGGATAAAAATTGCAATTAAAAGAATTAAACTCAATTTCGCGAATAACCCTTTAACATAAAATAATCCCCCTCTAATAGTTTCCATTCCTAGTTTTTCATCAATAATCAAGGAATGAATCGAAAATATTCCAAAATACATAATTAAAATCCCCGGAACTATAAAGATAATAAAACCTATCGTAATTAAAATGGAACCAAAAATTATAAGAAATAGTGATGTCATTACTCTTTTTCCCGAATTGAATGGTTTAATGACCGATTTAATCCAATCTGAAGGCGCATCCTCATCCTCATAATATAAAGAATAAATTTTACCTGTAGACATAATCAAAAGCGTAATCGGGATAATTAAAAATATACTCCATTCTGAGATTGTCGTAATCCAGTAGAGCGTTTGGTAACTCCAATATAATTTATTCATTTCATCCGAAAGTACATAATCCGGATTATTATTTAATATTTTTAAAATTTCATTATAAGCATCGGTCTTTTCAATAATCGCCCATTTAGCTTCGGTAAAGAATAGTAGACTTAATCCAGCGACAATTAGGCTAAGAAGAAAAATGAAAACCAGATTAGGCAATATTGTCTTCTTTACCAGTTTTAAGGAATCTTTGAAAATTGTAGGCAATGAAAGATCAAATTTTTTTTCAGAATTCTGTAAATCAACATCGATTTTATTCTCTGACATTATATAATCAGAATTCTACACAAATAAAAAAATTTTTTAATTATATAAAAGAAAGATATAAGAGAATGCGATGAAAGTAGGGTATGTCCAATTAAAAACTATTTTTGGCGAAAAACAAAAAAATTTTGATAAAGTATCAGATTTACTAAAAGATGTTGAAAATGCAGATTTGATTGTACTTCCAGAATTATTTGCTACAGGTTATACTTTTAAATCCATTGAAGAAGTTGAAATATTATCCGAAAATAATGATGGAGAAACATCACAATTTTTACAAGAGTTGGGAAAAAAGACAGGTGCAGTAATTGTCGGGGGATTTGTTGAGAAATTTGAAAACAAACTATTTAATTCTGCAATGATGGTTTCAAAGGATGGAGTTATTGATATTTATCGGAAGCTCCATTTATTCAACAAAGAAAAGAAATGGTTTTCACCCGGAAACACTAAATTAAAAATAAACAACATCAAAGGGACTAAAGTAGGTATGATGATATGTTTTGATTGGTTTTTTCCTGAAGTAACTAGGACACTGTCATTATTGGGTGCTGAAGTCATTGCTCATCCTGCGAATTTAGTAATGCAATATTGCCAAAATGCAATGATAACACGATGTTTTTGTAA
>JAUWOE010000287.1 GCA_030612265.1 Promethearchaeum sp. | reverse complement strand
ATAATCATTGCTGCCATTCCTATGGAAAACATGGATTTTTTGTTAGTTTTAACCTATATTAATTCTTGGATTATCTATATGGTAAGCTGAATTAAATATTGTCCATATTTGACTAAATTTTTCTTAACTGCAAATAACCCTTAAATTTCAGATCTTTCCAGTTAGTAAAAATTTCATGGATTCCGAGATTTTCTTCATTTAAACTCTCATTATCATAACACGCTCGAATTCCACACCATTCATCTTGCATGTTTAAGATTGAATCTATTAGTGACTCACTTAATTCCTCATATGACCATTGAAATTGTCTCTTGAAACGATTCAATTTTTTCCTGAAATTAGCATATTGTTTCCCAGGCAAGTTAACAAGATCATTTCTATCATAAACATAGTCCCAATTGCCTCGTTCTTCTACTATTTCGTGTTTAATTCCTGTTTTCTTTAATGTTTCCAAATCACGCTCAGGAAAACGAATCAATTCTAATTTTAATTTGGACTTTTTTGAAATATCGCTTAAATATTCAAGTGATAAGGTTAAATCATCACCCAAGGGAGGAAAAATAGATAAACTATTCGGATATTTCGGATTTTTTGTTGATATGAGAATAAGTTGATTTTTATATACTGTCCAACGAAATTGGTAATGATTTCGCCACATAAAAAGATTAGTAAAGGTAAATTCCGATATTTCGGGTTGATATTTATTAAGGTATGAATTAAAAATTATTCTGTCTTTCATTTTAATTGGCTTAAAATCGGGTGGTAGAATCGAACTCATTATATTAAAAATGACAATTTAAAATCAAATAGTTTTCAGTTATCATTTACAAGAATTTTGACAGAATTTACTTTAATTTTAAATATTGATCAAAAAAAAAAAATTTGATTTTGACTATCATTTAACGTCCGATTAGGATAATAGAAATAACACCAATTAAAGCTATAATTAGAATAGCACCCCACGTCTTTATAATACCAATTTTTCTCTCATGGTAGAAATCAGCCTCGCAATAAAAATGATGATGAATCCAGAAAGTATGCTTTGAACAAATTGGAGAATGACATCGAAAACATTCAATATCTGTTTTTTTACCGCATTTAAAGCATTTCTGCACTTTGATCTGATTTTGATCTGCCATGTCTGTTTAGATAAACTCTGAAAACAATTTGAATTTTATGATCTTTTAAATTTCTTTGTTTGAATCTAAATTAAAAACTATATATATTATTTTTGCCCAATTTTGTGGGAGAAAATTTAAAATCTTAAACTAATTCATTCTGAATTCTAATTTTTACAACAGAAAAAGAATGGAAAAAGAATAAATGTGATTTTAATCTTTGCTTAATCAAGTGCTATTATTTTGATTCCGAGAAATTTCTTGAAATCAGATATTTTTTTTTAGTAAAAAATGATATAATCTCGTTGAAAAACGAAAATCGGAGTATATAAAAAATGTTACTTGAAATAATTATAGAAGTATGGACTTTATGGTTAGTCCTCGTATCTGCCATTGCTAGTTTTGTTGTTGCCTTTATCTTAAAAAAAAGAGTTGATGATGCAGATCCCGGTAATGAAGAAATGGTTAAAGTCCAAGGATATATCAGAGACGGCGCAAACACCTTTATTAAGCGCCAATATGTAACTTTGGCTTATTTCGTTGGAGGATTGGCAATAATAATTGCAATAGTCTATTTGCCTAATCAAAGGGTTCCATGGTACTTGATGGTGATTTCCTACCTCGCAGGATCAATTGCGTCAGCTTGGGCAGGATGGTTCGGTATGCGAGTTGGTGTGGACGCTAATGCAAAAACAGCGCAAGCATCCACCAAAGGACTCGCACCAGCATTTAATGTTTCATTCTTTGCAGGAGCAGTTATGGGATTGATAGTAGTCGGAGCCGCACTAGGTGGTGTCTGGTTATTATATTTCATCTTTGGAGATCCACTAGTTATTTTAGGATTTTCATTTGGTGCTTCATCAATTGCATTATTTGCAAAAGCTGGAGGAGGAATTTACACAAAAACCGCTGATGTCGCAGCAGATTTAGTTGGAAAAGTTGAATATTCATTACCTGAAGATGATCCACGAAATCCAGCATCAATTGCTGATAATGTCGGAGATAATGTCGGAGATATTGCAGGAATGGGTGCAGATTTATTTGACTCATATGTTGCTTCAATTTTAGGTGCAATGTTACTCGCCTTTTCATGGATAGGAGCAAGAGGTTATTCTTCAACTGATGTTAATATTATCACTTCTTTCCCCCTTGTAATAAGTGCAGCGGGACTAATTGCATCAATTTTAGGAATCTTTATAATCGGAAAAATGGGTAAATCTACACCAGGTAAAGCATTGAACTTGGGAACTTATATTGCAACCCTTCTATTCATTGGAATTGGTGCTTTGTTTACATTTTTAATGACTTTAACAGAAGGAGTTAGTGTAGATATGAAGGCACGATTATGGCGAAATCTATGGGCCGGTGTATTCGGTCTTGGTAGTGGACTTGTTATTGGTTTGACAACTGATTATTTCACAAATGATGAAAGACGACCAACTCAATTAACCGCTGAATCATCAGAACAAGGTCATGCTTTAAATATTCTAACCGGCTTCTCATATGGTTTACTAAGTGTCGCACCACCTATTATTGGGATTGTCATTGCAATGGGTGTTGCTTATAAATTAGATGGTTTAATTGGTGTTGCTAATGCCTCAACTGGAATGTTGGCAATTGTTGGAACTATCGTTTCTAATGATGCTTTCGGACCAATAGTTGATAACGCACGTGGAATCGCAGAACAAGGTGGTCTTTCTGAAAAAGAAATCGCATTATGTGACAGATTAGACTCAGCTGGTAATACAGCCAAAGCCATTACAAAGGGTTTCGCAATCGGTGCAGCCGCTTTAACAGTACTTGCTTTACTCTACGCATTCATGGAAGAAGCTAAACATAACCCAGATGTCGCTCAAGTATTAAAAGATATGGAAGTTATCACTCTTGATTTAATGACGCCAAAAGTTATGATTTCCGCACTCCTCGGAACAGCAGTCCCGATGGTTTATTCGGCTGTCTTGATTATGGCAGTCGACAAAAACGCTCAAATCATGGTTAAGGAAATTCGACGCCAATTTGAAGAAAATCCAAACATCCTTAAGGGAACTGAACCAGCAGACTTTGAAAGATGCATTGACATCGCAACCAAAGGCTCATTGAAAGAATTATTCATACCAATTCTTCTAGCCATCTTATCACCGGTGCTAGTAGGTATTCTTTTCGGTGTTCAAGGCTTAGGAGCTTTCCTCGCATCAACTATCCTAATTGGTTTCATTTTCGCATTATTACTCTCCAATTCCGGTGGAATGTGGGACAACGCCAAGAAATACATCGAAGATGGGCACCTTGGTGGTAAAGGAACTTTTGCTCACGCAGCTTCCATTACAGGAGACACAGTTGGGGATCCATTTAAGGATACAGCTGGACCCAGCATCAACACTTTGATTTGTGTTATGGGTTTAACGTCGTCAATGTTCCTATCGTTGTTTATGTTGGATATTTTCAACAATGGTTTAGGTTTATTAGATTTTCTATTTGTCTTAAAATAGAGCTTAGCCCGAATTTATGTTTGGGCTTTTTTTTTATTTCTTCATTCATTTTTTTTTTGCAGATGTTGAGTAATATGTTCTTGATATTTTCAATGCCTTTTTTTAAGAGTTTCATTTTAGAGCTCCTCCTCCAAGTCAACTAACACATCATTGGCATAGGCTATTGTATTACAAGAAAAATAATTTGGGCATATTAATTCAACTTATTTCTCATTAGTTAAAACAAGTGTCACAGGATAATCCGTTAGGATCGGTGTGGAAATCCATTCTTGATTATTATTTTACATCCGAACAAGCCAAAAAGTGGATAAATGAAGCCAAGACCGTGTTTAAATTGAAAAAATAAATCTTTAGCTGAAGGAGTAAGATTTTATTTGAAATTATTATATTGTCAACTTTCAACAATATTGGTTAGATCGTTTAGTTAAGGGTTGACATCATCAAAATTTATTTACATTCATTTCAATTAAATAATCTATTGCAATTATTTCTTAAATCCGCTAGAAAGATCTAAGAATCCCTTGAAATATTTTGCAATAAAAAATATATAAATTTCTTATCTTTTTCCAATCAAAATAAACAAGATGATCCCTAATCCAATCAATAAAGTCGTAGAGCTAACCCTAGAAACTGAATGTATTAATGAACTTATAGGATCTTTCAAAGCTATATA
>JAUWOE010000107.1 GCA_030612265.1 Promethearchaeum sp. | reverse complement strand
TTGGATCTATCAAACCAAGTGCACTTGTTCCTAGTATTCCTACTAATGCAATTGTGTTGCTATCAATCAAAGATTCATAATGATTTAAATCCAAATGAAAATTTGGTAATAATTTAGCGCGCTTTACTTTTAATCCCATTAGAATAGCTGCTTTATCAAAACTATAATGAGCTGAATCTGGAATAACAATCGAAGGTCCTTTAATGTTGGAATTTTTTTGCTTTGCAAGGAGCATTGCTATGATATTAGCTTCAGTACCTCCAGATGTTATATTTCCATCGACAAAAGGATCCCCCAATAAATTTCCTAGCATTTCAATTACTTCTTTTTCAATTGCTGCAGTGCCAGGATTCAATCCGCGATCTCCAAGATTCCTATCTATAAATTTAGAATAAATATAACGAGCAAAATCGTGTGGTGGCGTTGTCATGGCACCCAAAACTTTTCCGGATGAATAATCTAAATCTATTTTTAATCGATCTTCTAATTCAGTTAAAATTAATGTTCTAGATTTTCCTTTATGAATTTTCGGAAAATTATTCTCTGAATATCCTATGAAGCCTTCAATATTTTGTAGTATGTCGATTACTGGTTTGCCTTTGTCACTAAGTTCCATTTAATATAATGCTCCAAAATTAAGAATTATCCGATTTCTTATTTTTTTTCATGGAAATATTGATTAAAACTCTTAGTTAAAATTAGTATATACCATACTAAACTACATGTTGAAATAAATTCCCCTTCAAAAGCAAATTGATTTGATAATGTCTGAGAAGAAACAAAAAAAAATAACTGTTCAATCTTTCATTAATATGAAAGAAAAGGGTGAAAAAATTACAGTTTTGACTTCCTACGATTACATCATGGCAAAAGCTCTAGATTCCGCCGGTGTAGATGCATTATTGGTAGGAGATTCAATGGGAATGGTAATATATGGTCATGATTCAACCCTCCCAGTCACTGTTGAAGATATTCTCAGACATACACAAGCAGTTGCGCGTGGATCAAAACGCTCTATGGTTATTGCTGATATGCCATTTATGAGTTTTTCGACACCTGAAATCGCTTTGAAAAATGCAGGCAGATTTATTAAGGAAGGAAATGCTGATGCAGTCAAACTTGAAGGTGGAAGAGAAAGGGTAAAAAGCATTAGAATTATGATAGAATGTGGAATTCCTGTTATGGGTCATATCGGTCTTACACCCCAATATATCCATCAGCTCGGCGGATACAAACTTCAAGGGAAAAATGCTCATGCTGCAGAAAAATTGATAGAAGATGCATTAATTTTGGAAGAGGCAGGTGTATTTGCAATTGTTTTAGAAATGGTACCCTGGCAAGTAGCGAAAGAAATCAGCTCTCGAATTAGAATTCCTACGATTGGGATTGGAGCTGGGGCTTATTGTGATGGTCAAGTTTTAGTTGCTCAAGATATGATGGGATTTTCAAATAGAAAGCCCTTTAAATTTGTGAAGAAATACGCTGATATTTGGAATGTAATGGTCGATGCAGGAAAAAATTATATCAATGATATAAAAAACGGTCAATTTCCGGCTCAAACTAATAGTTTTGAAATCCCTGAAGATGAATACCATATGCTAAAAGATAGTATTGATCATAATCCCAAGATCAGAAAAAAAGTTCATCAAGAAGGAGATATCCATAAAAAGGATAAAGAAACCGATATCGGAACTATTTATTCCAACTAGAGTACAAAAAACACCAATTTTTTAAAACTAATTTTATATGATATTTTGAGGGGATTTTTGGTATTTGAGTATTGAAAATGTGTATGTTGGCACTTGTGGATGGAGTTATGATGATTGGAAACAAATTTTTTATCCAAAAGCCCTAAAACAACAAAATTTCTTGGAGTTCTACACAAGTGTTTTCCAAACTGTTGAGATAGATTCTTCCTTTTATCATATTCCTAAATATTCAACGGTTTCTAATTGGGATAAAAAAACCCCCGATTATTTTAAATTCAGTGCAAAGCTACCACAGGAAATTACTCATAAAGCAAAATTGGAATTAAATAAAGTAAAAAAAGCACTGAAACAGCATTGGGATAGCTTTTCTCCTTTAGAAAAAAGTGGAAAAATGATTGCCCACCTTATACAACTGTCCCCAAGCTTTACCTATGAAAAACACTGGAACAATTTGGAAAATTTTTTGAACCTATGGAACGATTTTCGAGAAATATATGGAAATAACCTTAGATGGTGCCCTGTGGTTGAATTTAGACACAAATCATGGATGAAAGATAGAACATTTAATCTATTAAAAGATACAAACACAGCCTACTGCGCAGTTATTGAACCTGAAGTCCCACCTCGTATGGATATTACACGAAAAGATCTTTTTTACTTAAGATTTCATGGATATGGAAAAAAACCATGGTGGAATTATTCATTTTCTAATGAAGGATTAAATATTTGGGCAGAAGATATGAAAGAAATCTTCTCAAAAAATCCAAATACTGTTAAAGTGGCTTATTTCAATAATCATTTTTCAGGATATGCTGTTAAGAATGCAATGGATTTGATGCCAAAAATTGGAGTACAACCTGTTCAAGATTTAAAAACGATCCAAAAAAGGGAGTCACAAAAAGGAAATATTAATAAATCCCGCCGATCCCTTGATAAATGGATAAATAAGAAGTGAATGATAAAAATGCGGATTTTAATAATAGGACCGGGCAGTATTGGTGAACTTTTTGGTGGAAAGTTAGCGCTATCAGGCAATAGAATTTTAATATATGCGCATCCAAATTTTTCATCAATCTTAAGAGAAAACCCATTAAAATTAACAGATATAAACAATAAGGAACATTATGTCTCAAATTTTGAATTAGCACCTCCGATTCCAGAATTATTAAAGTTAAATCCTCAAAAAATACCCAAAATATGCTTAATTACTACTAAATCATATGATTTAGAGAGTGTCTGTAATGAATACAAAGAAATTATTGAAAAAATTATGTTCATTGGACTTATTCAAAATGGTATTGGAAACGAAGAAATATTGAAGGAGCATTTTCCAAATTCAATAATTTTTCGTATAATTACATCTCATGGAGCGATACGAAAAAATCCAACTCATGTTATTCACACTGGTATTGGAAAAACAACAATTTGCCAATTAAATCCTTTATATGATAACATTCCTACCGAAAAAAAGCAGATCATGAAAGAATTCAGTGAAAACCTTCAAAATGCAGGCTTCGAACTTAAATTAAATAAAAATCCCATTGAAGCTATTTGGAGAAAAGCCCTAACGAATATAGGTATTAATGCATTAGGTGCCTTAACTCAACTTACAAATGGAGAATTACTTAAATCCGAATCTATATCGAGATTAATTCGAAAATCAATGAATGAAGCAATGTTAGTTGCAAATAAATTAGACATTCAATTAGATCTCTCCTTTGATTATGTCCAAAATGCATTTGAAGTTCTGAAAAATACTGCATCTAATAAAAACAGCATGTTACAAGATGTTTTAAGAAAGAATAAAACCGAAATTGATTTTTTAAATGAAAAAATAGTGAATTATGGAAAAAAATTGAATATTCCTACTCCAGTAAATAAAATTCTGTCACAACTAATTCATGGGTTACAAAAATCCTATGGTTTATGATTTTTGATAATCTTTTTCGTAAACAACCCAACAAGCTCGTCGTCTCCGTACTTGAAAATCATGGTCGAGTTGGGCAACCAGAACGTGTTCAGGATCTCCATGAATATAACTTACATCAACAACAGGTTCGGAAGCATCTAATACAAGGTTTTTTGGAACAGGCATCATAATTGGAGTATCTCCACAGATCTGACATTCGATCAAAATATATTTTGTTTCTTCGGTTTCTTTCTTAGCCAATTCTCCCAGCTGCTTGGTGTTTAATTTTATTTTTATTACTTTTTTTATCGGGGGATCGGGGATTGAAAGTTCAATTTCGTTCATATCAATTTTTGGGATTTTTATTTTCTTAGATCCAGATATTTCTTTGAGGTTTTTTTGTTGTTTTGGCACTTTTGGAAGTGGTGGAATAATTTTTTTTGAATTTTTTAACCCTTGTTCATATGTTTCAATAACATACTTCCATGTTTCTCTCCAGTGAACAGGACTCTCGCTTTTTTGATTTAAATTCTCTTTTATATCCTTCATTTTAACCCAAATTTCTAAAGGAATCGTTATTGTTTTGTTAGCCATTTTTTTCCCAAAATTTATTTGAAATTTTTTTTTTATGTTTTACAATTTATTTAAATTGATTTCTACAAAAAAATTTATTTATTCAGAAATTATCTGTCATTTGCTAAAAAATGCGTCATCAAAAGAAGCTTTCATTTCCAACCACATGTAAATTCTGTGGATCGTCAATTTTATATTGGGAAAGCACTGTAGGTCAGAAAGTTTTCTTTAATCTTCCAATTTACGGTAAACCCATTACTCATCGCTGTAAAAAAAGGCATCAGAGAAAAACAAATGTTCTGGAATCAAATAAAGATCACTTAGAAAAAAAATTTGAAAAAATAACTTTTCAATGTCCCGTATGTAGAAAAATTTTAAACTCTGAGGCAGCTCTCAACTCTCATATTCGCTTATTACGTAAACAGGATGACCGACATTCAGATTTTTTTGATTCTGCCATGGATTTATTAGTATGGAATGATTCTGAACAAAAAAATTTTAAAGAATTGGATATGAATCAATATAAGACAAATCACTCACTAGATGTCATGGATGGACGTTTTATTCTAAAAATCAATGAGAATATAGAAGACGAGAAGTTTAATAAATTTTTAAGGTTACAAAAATTAAAAAAAAATAAGGAAGAATAAAATGCCAATACAATTCGATAAAATTCTTGAAGAATTATTCAGCAAGGGCATAGTGATTGCGGCTGTTGTTTGTAGACGTAACGGAGAAACAGTTTACACTTCATCTAATTGGAGTGTTGATCCAAGCGATCTTTCCCAGTGTATAAAGAAATGGCAATCTAGAGGACAGTTTACACACCTACAAGACCGGAAATACGCGCTATTAATGAATACACCAGAATATTTTAGTGGAATTAATTTCAAGGACAAAGATTTTCTACTTGGAGCTGCATCTCTGGATGAAAATGATCGATATTTTGTAATTGGTTATGCTCCCCCGGGTGCTTCAGGAAGAAATGCCTATGTAGATGTTGCTCGTGCAGCAAATCAGATGAAAGAAGGCACAACATACATGGATGATTCTGCAAAAATGGGAAAGTATGAAGATTCTCAAGTTACGGGGGATGCAAGCACAGCTGCTGGTGGAATGGTAAATAATACTTTGAAACAAGAAATTGATGGATTTTTATCTTGGATACGAGATACAAATGGTTTATCAGGTTATATTCAATATTACTTAGATCAAAATGATCCGGTTGTTTTAACTAAAATAGCTAAAGCTTATAACGATTTTCGACGAATTTTTGGATTTTAAGAAAAAAATTTTCAATTTTCTTTAAGATGTTTCATTACAATTTTAAACACCCAGATACAAATTATTTAATATATGGAGATTTTATTGGAAGATGAAATTATTTAAAATAACTAAAGATGAAATTACTGAAACTAAGAATGTCAGTCCTGAAGATATTGTATTAGTTTTAAATGAGGAAATAAAAACACTTTACGTTTATAATGGAGAAAAAAGCACTACTTATAATGAATTGAAATCTGATGCATTATATGAAAGAATTACAAATCAATTTTTCAATCCAAAAATTTTCTTAATTAAATCTTTAGATGTCAAGAAACAGGATCATCTTGAAATCGTTCAAGCAAAGAATTTTATACTGAGCCATTTCCCCAACATGAAGAAGTTTTTCGCAATATACTATATTAAAAATATATTCTTACTGCATCAAATTCGTAAAAATATTAAAGTTTTCAAAAATTATGATAAATCTCGAATTTGGCGCTTAAGACTTTCAAATACAACAAATTTATGGTATTTAAGCATCATAAATTCAATTACATTATTATTACTGGTTATTGGTTTACTTTGGAAGACACTTACACTTGGAAATATGAGTTTCAGTAATTTTACTAATGATCCAAAAGGATGGCAATATTGGTTTGAAAATTTACAGTTATTTTTGGGTCTCGGTGGGATAATTCTTATAATTTTACTTGTAATAAATATGATATTTGTGCTTTTTCCAATGAAATTTCCCATATCTCCTTCAAAAATTAAATCAATGCCTTCAAATTTAAAAGAATCGATTTCTTCCATCAAAAAAGATAGTAATGATAATATATATAATAAAGAATCAAAAAAGAAATGAAAAATATATTCTTTTAATTATTGAGGGATTGTAAAACTTTTTTTTTCTGCGGACAAATTTTCTATATATACTGGTTAATTGCGGATATATTTTCTATTAAATATATAATTCAGTAAAGGCGGTCAAATTTTTTACAAAGTTTATATTGTCAAATGTTTCAAAATCATTTATCAATGGAAGCTTCTAATAAAAAAAATTGTTTTTATGACACATTGCAAATATGCCCTGAATGTAGATCTGAATCTATTTTTAAAGATTCTTTAAGAGGAGAATTAATTTGTACAGATTGTGGTTTAATTTTAGAGTCAAATACAATCGATCAAGGAGCAGAATGGAGATCGTTCGATAATCGAGATTATGAAAAAAAATCACGAGTTGGAGCTCCTTTTACTTTGACATTACATGATAAAGGGCTTTCTACTATTATTGACTGGAGAGATAGGGATGGTTTGGGAAAGAAATTATCGCCTACTAAACGAGCTCAAGCTTATCGTTTAAGAAAATGGCAAATTAGGATGAGAGTTCACTCCGCTATTGATAGAAACCTGACTTTCGCTATGAGTGAGTTAGATAGATTATCATCTCAATTAGGAATTCAAAAAATTCTAAAAGAAACGTCGGCTCTGATATACAGAAAAACTGTTAATAAAAATTTAATCCGTGGGCGGTCTATTGAAGCAATGATGGCAGCATCGATTTATGCTGCTTGTAGATTATCTCAAATTCCGAGGACTTTGGATGAATTCGCTAAAAATTCTCGAATCGATAAAAAAGAATTAGGGAGATCTTACAGATTGATATTACGTCAACTTAATTTAAAAATTACTTCACTAAATCCAAACCGTTTTGTAGCACGATTTGCTAATGATCTTAAGATTTCACAACAATCTCAACTTAAAGCAATGAAAATATTAAATGTAGCTCGAAAAATTGGGATTACGTCTGGCAAAGACCCATGTGGTTTAGCGGCAGCTTCAATTTATGTTGCTGTTTTAATTAATGGAGAAAGAAAAACTCAAAAGGAAATTGCTCGTGTTGCAAATATAACAGAGGTTACTGTTAGAAATAGATATAAAGAATTAGTAGGAAAATTGAATTTGAATATTGAACCTTTGATTACTAATTAATATTGAAAGAAATAAAAAGGAGATAAAAATAGGAAATTTAGACCTAAAGCGCTTTAACTTTTTTTATTACAGGTGGTCTCTTTTTATATAATATACGATGTCCACATGCTGGGCATTTTATTCCAGGTAATTGGTTTAAACTCTCTTGAGTTATTAATGTTTTACACTTTGCACAAACATATTCCATAAAATATGAAATATTTTATTTTGTTTAAATTTTTTGCTTTAAAAGAGATGTTTGGAAAAGATGTTTCTAATTAATCAATAGCACTTTTTTAAAGAAATCTGGGTCTTGAATTATTTTAATTAAAATTTTATCATATTCAAGTGTAGCAGAATTCTCAGTTTTAATTGGATTGTAAGGCCACTCTCCTAAAATAATAAAACCTTTCGATTTATGCTTTGCAATTAATATCCCATTTTTTTTGATTTCATCATTATTTCCCGTAAAAGTAAATAAGAGCACATAAAATTGAATGATTTCTTTTTTTGAAGCATTTCCAAGAGGAAGAGTCTCCTTTATATTAGCAAAAGAGTATACTTTCTTCTTTCGAGCTAATTCATTATATTCCAGTAGGAAAGAAGGAAAAGTATCTAAATTATTTTCTTCATTCGTAAATTTGAAAAAAGTTAAGCTTATTTCTTCGGGATCTGCGTCTGATACTCCTTGAAAATACACTTTATATATTGTGTTTTGCTCAGGAACTTCCATAATAACCACTTAGGTAATTTTTAAATAATTTCAATATTCTCCTCAGAATATCCTAGATTTAATAGAAATTTTTTTAGCTTCCGCCTATGATCTCCTTGAATCTCAATGGTGTTTCCTTTAACTGTCCCACCACTAGCACAAAATCCTTTAGCTTTTTTGCATATTTTCTTTAGGTTAGCCCCCTTAAATCCGCCGAACGATATAACTGACATTGCGCGACCCCACTTTCGTTTGTCGATAAAAATAGTGATTGTCTGTTCTTCTTGTTCAAGTGATTCACAGACACATAGTTCTATTGGTAAACTGCATTTTGGGCAGATTCCAATTAATTCTTTTTTTGCCAAGTAAAAATTCTTCTCCAATAATTAATAATTTTTTTTAGTAAAACTATTATTATTATTAATTTAAAATTGAAAATTTTTAAAATTAGCTATATTTTTAAAAAAATCGTATTTAAATTAATTGTGAATAAAATTATTAAAATAAATGATCCTATTCACGGATTCATGGTCCTACCTGATTTTATTACAAATATAGTTGATTCCAGGGAAATCCAACGCCTAATGAGGATTAGACAACTTTCTGGAGCATCACACGTTTATCCTGGGGCAAATCATACGCGCTTTGAACATAGTCTGGGTGTGGCATATTTAGCAAAAAAATTAACGGAGAATTTGCGTGATTTACAAGGAATTGATTTCTCTGATGAAGATATTAATGATTGTGTAGTTGCTGCATTATGTCATGATATTGGACATGGTCCTTTTTCCCACAATTTTGAAAGTCTTCTAATTAGCCATCATAACAAAGATCATGAAGACTACACCGAATGGCTAATTAAAAAATCAGAAATTGGCAACAAATTAGAAACATTTGGTTTTGATAGAAATTATATTTCAGATATTGCTACAGGTAAAATTATAGGGAAAGTAAATGATAAGGGGTATTTACTAAGTCAAGTGATTACAAGCGCGGTTAATGTGGATTCAATGGATTACTTATTGAGGGATAATTATCATTGTGGAACCGAAAAAGCATCTGTAGATATAAATAGGTTATTACTTTCTATGGACGAAATAAATGGTTTTTTAGGTGTTGATATTAAAGCATTAATCTCACTTGAGGGATATCTATTATCTCGAATTAATTCTTTTCGGACAATTTATTTTCATAAAACATGTAGGGCAGTTCAAATAATGTTAGAAGAAGCCATGAAAAGTGTAATTGATGATATAGGTTTTCTAAATTATTCGACTCCCGAAGATTTTCTTAAATGGGATGATTATGTATTATGGACAGATTTGATAAGAAATCCAGTTTCTGCTATTTGGATGAAAAAAATTCAAAAAAGGGAACTATTAAAATCTTGTTTTGAATCCCAAATTAAAATTTCAAATAATAATATTGATGTAAATGAGTTAAAAGAAAAATTATCCAGAGAGACCGGAATTAGTTCAGCAGAAATTTTTATTGATTTACCAAGTAGCCCGAATGTTCCATATTCTCATACAGATCAAACGCGACCGAATGAAATATATACATTTGAAAGGTTAGCAAATGGTCAAAAACAGCCCGTCCGCTTAGAGGATCGTTCTCTTTTCTTCAATCATTTTAAGGGGTCTATAAAAATCATCAGAATTTACACATGGCCGAAACATCGGAAAAAAGTAGCAGAAATTGCAAGTAATTTATATGATACATTATTATAATCCTAAAATTTTTTACTTTTCAAATTTTTCTTTGATTGAATGTCAACCTCCAAACGATCTCTAAAAGGTTTTCAAAAAAGAAAAAGAGAAATGAAAGCCCCCTATTTGGGACAAATTAGCCTATTTTGGTGTGATTATTGTAATGCACCTCTATTAGATAACATTGAGTGCGATATATGTAAGAATAAAGGTCATAAAATACCAGTTTCACCACCAGGAGATATTAGACCAGCATTTGCAGATGATTACATAACATTATGGAAGTGTATTGATAAGCTATTTGGAAAAAGAGTGGGAGAAACATTACTTCCAACATCTAAAATTGCACTCTTAAGTAGAATAGGAGGTTTGGATAGAACTGAAGAGGTAATAGTGGATGGAAAAATTATTGGTATACTCCAATTTAATATTCTAATAAATGATTTTGAATTCCTACCAAAGATGATTGGTGGGATTTTTATCTTTAAGATTCAAGAAGCACTCAATCTTCTCCCGAAAAAGCACATAATTTTAAATACCGATGGAATACCGTTTATTTTAAACGGAAAATCTATTTTAGCTCCAGGGGTTGAGAATTATTCTGAAGATATTAAAAAAGGCGATCATTGTTTAATTATCTCCAAAGATAATCCATCAGGAAATTCTCAATGTATTGCAATCGGCGTAGCTCGGGAAAATTCTAGCAATTTTCAAGAAATGCTAGAAAAAAACTATGGAGAATTGGCAAAAAATAAAGCCCATCTCAATTTATCAACCAAAAACGAGAATACTAATATAGAATTTGACTTAAATCAGAAATTATATGACTCGAATGATGATTTTGAACAAATTAATAAGTTGATTTTATTAAGTTTAAAACAAGCATATCAAACCAACTATCAATATCTACAAAGAAAAATAAAGAAATCATTAAAATTTATAAAAAGAACTATAGAAGAGATTAAAAAACCAGTAGCCGTAGCTTATTCTGGCGGGAAGGATAGTTTAGGGGTTCTTTTATTAGTTTGGAAGGTTTTAGATAGAAATTTTAAAATTTTTTTTGCAGATACGGGATTAGAACTACCCGAAGTTTTAGAAAATGTTCAAAATATTGCTAAAGATCTTAAAATGGAATCGAATTTAATTGTTGAAAGCGCTAATGATATTTTTTGGGATCTCATTGAGTCATTTGGTCCTCCTGGGCGAGATTATAGATTCTGCTGCCATTCACTTAAAGCTCAAAATATCATGAAAATAATTAACAATATTTATGGTGGGGAAAAGGTACTCGTTTTCCTTGGACAAAGACAATACGAATCATTAAATAGGATGAGATCCAAAAAAGTTTATGTTAATTCCTTTATACCGCTTCAAATTGCAGCAACCCCAATTAAATCTTGGAATGCCCTAACTTTATGGTTATTTATTCTTTTTGAGCCAGTAAAGGATTTTGAAAGTGAAAGTTTACTGGATGTTTCCATAACTCCACTCTATTATAAAGGTCATGAACGTCTTGGTTGTTATTTATGCCCAGCGAGCAATCTTTCAAATTTTAAATTACTTAAAACATCGCATCCCAAATTATATGAGCGTTGGTTTTCTTTTCTGAACTCTTATGCTCAGAAACACAAATTACCAAAAGAATGGGTTCAATATGGGCTATGGCGGTTTAAACAATATTCCCCACAATGGAAGAATTTTGCTGATTCACTAAATATATTGATTGATTATAATTCTCCCGATTCTTCAGCGCCACTCAATCTGAATATTGCGAAAGGGTTTTCTCAAAATTCTGATAGTGACTTTTCAATCAAAGGAAAATTTTCACACACGCTTATTATTGATGATTTTCTAAGATTTTTACCTGCATTAAACAAGGATTTCCACTGGGATGAAGTTAATGGAATAATTGATATTAATTCAGAATTTAAAAAAAAACCATATTCATTAAAAATATTCATCGATGGTTCTTTTATTCTAAATAGTAAGGAAAAAGAGTTTGATTTCTATAAATTAACTGAATTACTAATGGGAACGGTTTCAAGATCTCTCTATTGCAACAATTGTAAAACTTGTGTTAATGTATGCACACAAAATGCAATTAAATCAGAATCAGGAAAAATTATCATAGAAAATGATAAATGTATCAACTGTTATGATTGCATTACTCATTGCCCCTTTTTCCAACTAGCAAAAAAGGCAATTGAAAACGTCAATTTTTAATTATAATAATCTTAAGAAATTTGAGAAAAAAAAAATAATAAGGTAATAACGTTTAGTTTTAGTGTACAGAAAAAAAAACATGAGGTGACAAATTAATCTTCGTTATTCACACTTCCTCATTTATCAATTCCTTTTCAGTGAGATATAACGGAAAAAAGTTTTCAAAACCTCTTTAAAAATAAAACCGAGATGACTTTGTCACCTCAGGAAAAAAAACATTTTTTTCTTAAATCCACTGGAAAGTTCCGAAGAATGCCTTGAAATATTATGCAATAAAAAATATATAAATTTCTTATCTTTTTCCAATCAAAATAAACAAGATGATCCCTAATCCAATCAATAAAGTCGTAGAGCTAACCCTAGAAACTGAATGTATTAATGAACTTATAGGATCTTTCAAAGCTATATA
>JAUWOE010000198.1 GCA_030612265.1 Promethearchaeum sp. | reverse complement strand
GAGTTGTTTTTTTCCGGTAGTTATTTGTGTTCCTGCAAGAGATAGTAACATTGCAGTCATCAAATATCCTTTTCCTTGTCGGGTGGCAGCAATTAAGCCCACCCCCCAAAAAGCTAAAGGTATCACTTCTACAGGTAAAGCCCAATGATCTCGGATTGTGGAGCAAAATCGCACATAATCTTTTGAGGGAGATGTATGAAACTGATCGAGGTCTTCCGATGATACTGTATAGATTTTCGTAAAGGAATCTGGAGAGTTTCCCAAATGGTGAAATCCAAGTTGGGACCGAATACGTTGCACATTGAATTTACCAATTTTTTTATCTCCAGTATAATCATCCTGGACAATCCCGTGAATTGCTGATGTCATTTCAATATGACCTTGGTAGGTTCGAGCAGAACTTTCTGCATTAACTGTCGAGATCTCACTGAAGTACCCTAACACTAATTCCCCATTAATTTCTGCTTTTCCGTGCATCCCTTTGAGACCTGGAAAGGAATGGAATGCTTTATTGAACACCACGTTGAACTGGTCTGTGGTACTTTCACTGAGAGTAAACGCAACCAGATCCTCTTCGACATTTAGATTAGTTGCAGGAATTCCTAGAGGCTGAGATATTGCCATCGTTTCTTCCACTTCAATGATGCTAGGTTGCATTAGAAGATCCTCTTTAGAAAAGAGCCCTTGTTCAATAAAATCTGATTGAGATAATTCCTCCAGATCCATTTCCATCAGTATTTCTCGCAATAGATCTAATAATTCATGTTTCTGAATTCGTAGTGAATACCACTCACCAGGTATTTCTTTGGATAAAATTTTCCAAGTGATATGCGCAGCTTCACTTGATATTTCACTCTCTAAGTGAGAGAGGATATGATGTTTGTGTTTACGTAGGTCTTTAGTAGTCAATGTTGATTTTGTTAAACAGCGATCTACAATGAGGCAAATTTTATTTATATAAGTCTTTTTAGTCATGATGGTATCTCCTTAAGAATAGAGTTTTATTTCTCCAGTTGATTTGAAAATTCGATCTAGAAATTCGTAATTTGAATTCTCTTCTATTTCTGGTTTTTTCTCGATTTGTTTGTTAATAGAAATTTCCTGTTTTTTAGTTAAATCTAAATTAAACAAAATTCTGTCTCCAACAATAAAGTATCGTACAAAATTAATATTCCGAGTAAAGGCATGATCATATTCCCGAAACAAATCATTAGTAATGATTAAGGCATCAGGGAGATGATTCGCTAATTGGATTAAAAAAATATCTGCTTGGGTTCCTGCAGGAGTTAGTTGGATGAGTTTATCTTTAAGTAACTTAGTAATATCAATTTTGTAAGGTAAATTGGCATCACAAATAGTAATAACTTCTTTCGGCTCAAAATCACGAATCAAAGAAATTAAAAATTGAAATTTCTGGAGAGAACTATTTCTGTTTAGTAAAAAATTTGACCCATCTATTAGAATCGTTTTGTTTTGAAACGTTTGCTGTTCTAAGTAATATAAGTTGTTTTGTGTCATGGTGAATAATATAAGAAAATGTAGATATTTAATATTTTTTTCTTGTGGAATATTCCAAAATATAGTAAATTTGGAATTATTATTGGAATATTTCAATGAAACTAAAATTTATATATTAAAAGGAACTAAAGTTAAATTGAGAGAATTGAAAATTAAAGATTTTATACTACCACATAAACTTGAAAGGGAAGATAATGAAATTAAAATCCTGTTTTTTTTAAGTAAAAACAAAAAAAGCCAACCACAAGATATCTATGAAACTTTAAGGATGAGTTCATCTTCTTTCTATAATAAAAAACCACTTCTAGAAGAAAAAGGGTTTATAAAAAAAGAGACTGATAGAAGAAAAGCATATTTATCGATCACTGAAAATGGATTGATATATCTTCAAAAAAAACTCACCGAAATTGGAATGGACATTAAAACTCAATTAGAAATTATGGAAAAAGACAGTGAAATATTAACAAAGCCTTATATGGATTTTTTAAATGATTATAAAGCCATCCCAGATGATTTAAAGACTGAATTTATAAAATTATCATCTAAACTTCCATTAAACCAATTTCCTGTTTCTCAAACAAAATCAATGTGCATGCTTTTATACCTAGCTATGAACCATCCTAAATTTTATCAACTTTATAGTATTAAATCTATCGATTTTATCAAACAAAATTCTAAATATATTACACCAATTGATTTTAAATTCTTTATTCAAGAAGTAATTGATGAAAGGTTTTACTCTATCAAAATTGAAAGCGATTTATCTTTGTATTTTCTGGCAAATTCAAATTATGGACAAATAATTGAATCAATCATTAAAATGGTAATAGAAAATGATTATTATCTCAAAGGACAAAACAAATCTGCCAAAAAACCTAAAGATTTGGAATTATTTGATTCCGACTTTTTTGATTCAGCAAAAAAAAAATGATATTAAAGAACTGATTATTGATGCTATAATAGATGATTTTCATTTATTCCCAGAATCTATCAGGGATTCTATATATCAAATAGTGAATCAGTTTTTTGAAAGATTTAAAATAGAAGACCAAGATTTATCGACTTTTCCTATCGCATTAGGAATGAAAAAATATGGTATTTTAGATTTTTCTAAAGAAGAAACCACTCCATATCCTTCCATTAATATGGATTATCATGTACAAGATCTACTTCTTTCATACGATTTCTTTCGTGATAACTTCGGTATTCCTATCCAAAAGGAACGATCTAAAATCATTAACATGATTTACAGTAAAATAGTAGATGTTGAAGAACTAGCAAGGAGAACTAATATCAAATTAGATACAAGCGAAAAAATGATTATGGAAGCTATATTGTGCTTAAAGAATAATAATTATCTAGAAGCTCTTGATTATGGTGAAAAATTGGTAGCTGCATATCCCGAAAGATATATTGGGATATTAATTCAAGCATATGTTTTTTTTTATTATGAACAGTTTACTAAATCCCTAAAAATTATAAACGAATTTACTTCGATAAATATTCAATCTCCAGTACTCAAATTTTTCAAACTTTTTATTCTTCATTTTTTGAAAGAAGAATCTCCAAATATTATCATCTCTATAAAAAAGGATTTTTCAAAATCGTTGTTTTGGTTCTTTAAAATGTGTTTGGCATTTATTGATAACGATAAACATAGGCTGCTAGATGATTATATTGAAAAATTTAGCAATTTTGAAGATAATTCTATTCTACTAAGTAAGTTTAGAATTCTAAGTAAGATTAATAAAAACTTATTAGATGATGCATTAAATTTGATAAACACAAATGAATTTAGAAAAAATTATGATTTTTTAGGAATTAAGGCATATATTTTCATGAAATCGGAAAAAGAACAAGAATTTCTGAAAATTTGTAAAGAAATGCAGAAAATTGCTCCAAATGACATAAGGACGAATTTAATGAAAACCGACTTTTATTCCGATCAGGGGAAATTAAGAGAATGTTTATTAGAACTGAATAAAGCTATTGCTATTCAACCAGAAAACACAATGCTTTATAATTTCAAATTTGACATTTACCTTCAATTAAAGGAATATAACAATGCTTTGGATGAGATTGAAACTGCATTAGCTTTAGCTCCAGAATCACCAATCTTTCTAGTGAGTAAGGGAATGGCATTAAAAGAGAAGTATAGTAATACTCGAAATATTTCATTCTTAATTGAAAATGTGAATAAACTTTCTAAAATTTATTTAGAGGTATTAAAAGCAAAAAATGAACACTTCCAAGCAGCACAAGAACTATTGAAGCAAAATCAAGAGGAAGAGGCTTTAGAATATATAATAAAAGCGATTAAATCTGATCCGAATAATCCAAACTATGAAGCTTTAAAAGCAGAGATATTATCAAACCTTAAAAAAGATAACGAAGCTTTAATTAGTATAAATACCGCTATTGAGTTGGATTCTAATAATTTTGAATATCTGAAACAAAAAATTGAAATTTTGTATGAACTTCAAGAATATGAGAAAGCTTTACAGTCAATTAGCCATTATATCAAGAAAATACCAGAAGATCCTGATATTTTTAACATGAAAGCAAATATTCTCCTAGCTCAAAATAAATTTGATGATGCATTAAAAAATATTGACATTGCATTAGGGATATCACCAGATAACACATACTATTTGTATTGTAAGGCTTATATTTTAGACAAATATGAGAAAATTGACGATTCTTTGATAGTTATAGATGAGGCAATTAATATCGAACCAGAAAATATCAATTATCTAGATTTTAAGTATAGTCTCTTTCTAAAACTTGAAGAATATGAGAAAGCGTTGATTTTAATTGATAAAATATTAACACAAGAACCTAATAATAGTTATTTTCATTATAAGAAAACCGAGATGTTATTCGATATTAACAGATATGCGGATGCATTGGTCTCTATAGATAAAGCATTAACAATGAATCCTAAAGATCCTGAACATGCTATTTTCAAGATCCATATACTGAAAAAATTAGCAAGATTTGAGGATTGTTTAACATATATTGAAGAATTAATAAAAAACACAGAAAAACCTAGTGATTTTCTCTATGAGAAAGCATATATTTTAATGGATTTAAAACGCAAGGAAGAAGCTATAGCAACAATGCAAGAGCTAACCAAAATCGACCCAATTAGTATTTGGTTTGATTCTTTCGGGGAGCTTTTACTGAATTTTAAAGAGTATTCATTGGCTTTGGAGAAATTAGAAAAAGCCATTTCTCTGGGTAAGGATGATCCATGGTTTTATGAAGCCTACTTCAAAGCAAGTGTGTGCTATTATGCACTAGGGGAAATCAAGAAATCAGAAGAATATATCGCGATCGGGAAGAAAAAAGCCCCTACACCAAACGCTGAATGGGTTAAGAAAGCAATATCGTTGATTCAAGAGTTAAAGCAAAAATAGTAAAGAAAGTATTAGATTGCTCAATTTTGCACTGATCTGTCGAAATACTGAATGGTTGGATTCCCTGTTATCCTTGTATACTTCAAGTTAGGGCTTCTAAATTCTTGGAATACGCACCGGAAAAAGAGATTGGGAGTTGGAAAATATATCGAGAAGGATTAAAACCCTCCTACCGGCAACATTTTGATAATATCATACTGTATGCCCGAATGCACAGCGATGCGGGTTCACTGTCGGCACGAATGTTTATTTCCGAATCCCTTTTTTTGTCTGCATTGATTGAACAACAGAAAAACTTGGAAAAGCTGGACAGGGACTTGTATAGGATTAAGAGAAGGGCTAATATCTGAATAAATAGAGATTATCTGTCTAATTCTTTAAAAAATTTCTTAAGTTCTTCAGGATGTGCTTCGAAATATTTAAATTTCTCGAGAAGTCCTGTCATTTCCGCAGTTAATATTTTTGACATAACAATCGCAATGAGACGATGTAGTTCTCGGGTATAGAGAAAAAGAGTTTTTAAATCAATAACTTCTGAATTTTCTTTAAACGGGGGCTTTCCTGAATAGTTGACTTCGATTTTTTTTTTTAAAATCCGTATGTGCTTTGGATCCGAAAGTGAGTGGACGTATAAATTTCGCAATCCCCGAATTTCATCGAAAGCAAACACCCAATCCAAAATTAGAATTATTGAACCATTTTCTGAAAATTTTTCCACCAATAATTCACGAAGTAGCGAATCTTGATTTAGTTGGGTATTATTTGTTGAATAGATTTGACTGATTTTTAGCTTGTCTCCTTTTAAAAAAGCTCGTTTATACTTACTAATTCCTAATTTCTTGTTTTGCCTCAAGAATAAAAGTAAAAATAGTCCAAAGATATTGAATAATTCATAAGCTTGACTGATTTTAGCCAAAATATCCTTAATATATTGGTCACTTCTCATCGAATTCTCTAGAAATTCCTTAAGTTCATCTTGAATACTGTTGGTTATATCTGTAATTTCCTTTTCCCCCCTAGATAAAAATTTAGGGAAAGTATATCGTGTGAGATCCCTGAACATATTCTTTATAAATTCCTTATCTTGCTCAATATTCTCAAGATTAGGATTAAATTCAGCATAAGGGTCATGATTTCTTTTGATATCTTGTTTGAGGCGAATGATTTGGGAAAAAGCATTATCTTTTCTTAAAAGGGGTATCACCTTATCATATATATCTAATGTTATGAAAGGGGTTAAATTTTCATCAAATTCCCAGAAAAGGTCCGAAAGGAGAGAATTACATTGAAAAAATAAGACAAGATCTTCACCTTTTTCAAAAGATAAATATAATGCATCGATCTCCGAATTTAACTTCTTGATTAAATCATGGGAGAACCAGATTTCATTATTCACTAGTATCCCGTTGAATTTCTTTATAATATTCATAAAGTTATCAAAAATACCTTCAAAATTCTCTTCTTCATTATTTTTCTCCACCCGAGATCTCTCACCTTTATTCATATTGTCTTATTTCACACACTTAAGTTTAGCCACTGATTTAAGACTTCCTAAAATATCAGCAATTGATGAAGGGCTTTTTGAAAGACATTCCTTTACAATTTGGAGTTCGTAAAGATAATCACGTTTCTTGTTTCTCTCATATAATTGAATAATTTTGGAGTAATTTTTTTTTGTTTGAGAAAAAAAAAAAATGTTTGCTCCATCGGGAAAATTTGTTGGACCTTTTCTGATATTGCATTTTTTATGACATGGAACAAGATTATAAAACGAATCCAATTTAAAATCTAAAGGTAAATCAACTATTTTTATAAGCCTTTCAACTTCATCTGGTTTAGTATTCTGAGAAATGATATGTTCAACTTGTAAATTACTTTTATTAACCTCTTCTGGGCAATAAAAACAAGTGTTTTTATAAAATTCTAAAAGAGTTTTTCTAACAAGTGGATCATTTTTGTTTATTTTTATAGTAGGAATTATGATCTTCTTTTCTTCTTTCATCACAATTAGATATTCTTTCAAACATTTATAGATATAATTATGAGTGTTTTGCATAATCCGTAAATTTAATGGTAGAATGTAAAACTATAAAAAAATGGCCGATTGAACTAATGTTATGCCCAAACACTCATGAAAACACCATACACAGGGTGCATACCTTGTATCTTTTTCCTTTATAGACATTAATAATAAGCGATAAATATTGCTAAACCAAACTAGAAAATGCAGAATACATCATCAATAAATCAGGTCGA
>JAUWOE010000180.1 GCA_030612265.1 Promethearchaeum sp. | reverse complement strand
ATTATTATATCACCATTTTTCGTATTTCTTGATATGTCGCCGATATTCACTTCGACTCGATTTTTTTGGGGCGCCATCAACCTTCTGCTAACATCACGCCAAATAGGGCGTTTTGTTTTCCACAATTTGCGAGCTAACATTCTTTTTAGAACATTGCTCGGGCCTGTTGGTGTCGTCATACTAAAAACCTATTTTTTTTTGGAGTTAATTTTCAAAATTCTTCGATATATTCAAAATTCAAATTTTTCTCCTATTTTTAAAAAAATGTCATAATATTAATTTTTTTTCATTTTCGTTGACTTGTGCTCCCTACTCTATAATTTTTCAAGTGAATATTGAAAACAAATGAGAGAGTTTTTTTTATTCTAGTTTCATTATTTTATTTAGATATAAATGACCCAAATTTCAATGGATAAAGATCTTGCAAAAGATTTGATCGATTCTAAATTAAGAAACATAAAAACACAAATCTCTGAAATAGTAGAAAAATGGAATCAGCATTCTGCAGAAATTTTGATTCAATTGTCAAGGGAGGGAAAACTGCCAGAATCTGAAATTGATGCAATTGGACTAACTAATCTCCTACAAAAAAAGTTTGAATTAGAGAAATATCAACGAGATTTGGAGGATTAAAGATTTCCGCGCTTGAAAATCTAAATTTTGCAAAAAATTCATTGTATTCCAATATTTCTGTACTGATTCTTTCTTTTTCTTTTATTCCTGAGCAAAATCAATTAAGATTTGATCTAAGAGATGGTTCTCGTTTATATATTATTTATAATGATGTTAATGAATATGCTTATCAATTAAGCTTTTCATATGATCCATTAGATCGAATTAAATTTATGCAATGGATAAAAAGTGGCCTATCTCAAATCCACCTCACCATTTTCACCCTCGGTTTGAAAAAAATGGATTTCATAGTCCAATGACTGGGATTCCTTCACATGATATTCCAATTTTAATCAAATTGCTAAAGTCTCATAAATTGGAAGATAAGAATTTGAGATTCCAATAGATTTTTAGATAAATTGTTAATTGTTCGCAAAAATTTTTTTTCATAATAAATCGCTCTCTACTTCATTCTTGGTTTTTAACCATTTATTTTTGAATCTTCTTGTTTTTCAATTATTTGACCTTTTTGTTTGGTAATTTTAATAATATCGTTCCAATTTTCTACAACAACATAAATTAATAATGAAATCATAATTAATATCCAAATAATAGCAACAAAAGAACAAATTTCTATGTAAACTAAACCAGCTGTGTCCGATTCATATAAATACATAAAATTAGGTAAAATTGGGATGAAAAACCATATATTCAAACCAATAATCCCTAGTCCTAAAATAATTCCTAAGAAAATAAGTTGATGAACCTTTTTATTGGCTATGGATAGAATTATTGCTCCGATTCCGCTTAGGATGATTATTAAAATTATCAGATGTGATGGATTAATATACTCATTGTAATTTTCAACCTCAGGTGAAAAATATATCAGTAAATTCATTGCTAAAATCTTTAAAAAGACTATTGTCCCAAATGCACATGATAAACTAAATAATGTGTATTTTTCTTTATATCGATAATATACAATTACCATGATTATACCTATATAAGTCAGAATTATTACCGACCAGAGATGGTTTGTTATATCATAGTAAGGGATAAAAGTTGGTGGTGTAGGATATTCAGGATACGTTAATGCAGTTCGTAAAATATTCGCAACAATTATGGTACTAGAAATTATAAATGTTGCTTTAACTGATTCTCGTGCTTCATTTATCAGACCAATTCCAGCCATTATAGCTGTAATTAAGAATGTTATATCCATATAAATAAAAAGATACCCAAATAAACCAAATATAATTACGATAAAATAACTCGCTATAGAAATACGGTTAAGATTTATATCCAGTTTAGAACCGTTTTCATAGATTTTCATAATAAATCACAGGTTTTTATTATATTAAAAACATTATTTTGTAGTATTGATAACATATTAATTCATGCATGTATAAATCTTTTTTGTCTGAATCCTTTGTTTTGGATGATTAAATATATTCAAAAAATTTTAAATTTCTCAATGCAGATTTTCTTTTATTGTAGAAAGAATAGATTGCGTTTCAGCCAATAACTTAGGGTCCTCAGCATTTTTGAGATATTTAATTGCCATTTTAATATTCATAATTCCTTTGCTAAAATCATTCATATCTGCATGAGTATTAGCGATTTCCATTAATATT
Source organism: Promethearchaeum sp. (assembly GCA_030612265.1). Classification (GTDB taxonomy): domain Archaea; phylum Asgardarchaeota; class Lokiarchaeia; order Sigyniarchaeales; family Promethearchaeaceae; genus Promethearchaeum. The sequence continues at coordinate 5,516 of JAUWOE010000180.1, read as the reverse complement.
TGTCCTGTTCGTCGAAGATCTCCTAATTTTTGAAGAATTCGATAGGACTTTTGATAGTAATCTAATGCTTTACCTCTATCTTGCTGACCTTTATATAAATCTCCCATGTTTTTTAGTCGAATACTTCTTCCCACCAGATTTCCTATTTTCTCATCGATTTTATATGCCCTATCAAAATTTTCTTTTGCTTTATCGAATTCCTCTCTGGCAAGGTGAACCAAACCAATATTTCCCAATCGAGCAGCAATTCCAATATTATCCCCTCGTTGTAATCCTAATTGAAGCGCATCCTCAAAATAAGTAAGTGCTTTTGAGTAATTATGTTGCTCATAATAGACCAATCCAATATTATTTAATCTGGATCCTTTCAAAAATCTATATCCGCTCTGTTCTGCCAATTCTAGTGCGTCTTCATAATACTGTAAAGCTTGATCGTACTTCTTTTGGGAATAGAAATGGATTCCAAGTAGATTTAAGAATTCCGATTCCATCTTATCAGAATTAGCATTTCTCGCAACTTCAAGACCCTTTTGAGCAACACGCAAAAAATCCGCATGATATCCCAATTCATAATACAGATCCGCTGTAGTTTTCCATTTTAATTCGATAGGAATGCGCGTAAATTTTTTATTTAACCAATTATCTAAGGGCATGATGGATGATTCCTTCTTGAGATGAGCAATTTTCATTTTCTCGGGTGTTTTTATAGTTTTACTAAATACATTGCTCCAAAGGACATCATGTACCCAATTTTGGGTATTTGTTTTAATCATAATAACTTGAGCTTCAGTATTCGATGAAATTTGAGCCAATAATTGTTCTGAACGAGAGAGTCCTTCAGGAATTATGAAGGATTTCTTTGGATCAAATTCATATATTTCAGCACCTGTGGAAGCTGTGGGTGTATGCTCTATCCAAACTAAGCGCTTTAGATCAAAGAGCTGCCGTAACATAGGTGCAATATCAAAATCATCACTTCCCGAATATCCCATAATTACCAATGTGTTCTTTCTTATTGCTTCCTCAATAGTTTTTTTCTTTGTAGGATCCAATGTCAACACATTCGCTCCTTTCCCGAAAGCACTCAGTGTAGTCATAAGAGATTCTGTGGTTTTAATGCCGGTAATAATATTACGTTTAGCGCCATGCAATTTGAATATGCGTAATTTATCTGAAAATTTGTCTAGGTTTTCTCCCCCATAACGTTCAAACTCTCGCTTGGTGATAACTGGTAGTATCAAATCTTTTTCATTGGCTGGAATTATTTTTAATAATGCTTGCTCAATTAAATAATCAAAATTGGTTGTAAATACGAGAGATCCGTGCTGGATTGCTTGCGCTAGAAAGAGATGAAGAAAATTTGGATTGGAAAAATAGTCAAAATAATCCATAAACTCCAGATCATAATCAAAATATTTCTGAATAATCTCTACAATCATTTCATATCGTAACGTGCTAATGTTTAGTAATCGGTCTTTTTCCTCAGGAACCGCACATAAATCCAGTAAATTCTGAGTAAACAATGTCGCCGGTAATAAATTTGCGGGCTTATCAATTGAAATTCCAGCGCCTACAAAGAAGGTTAATTTCTGTGGATCGTTAAAAATATCATCTAAATTTCCTTTAAATTCGGTATATACTTGATTCATAATACTTAGTGCAATTTTGTCATTGAAAAATGTTTTTACCCACAATCATCCAAAACAAATAAAAGAATGTAAACAAATAAAAGAATGTAAATTGATTTTTTAGAAGGTTAATATTATGCTCGAAAATGAAGAAAATAATGAAGAAGAAGAAGAAGAGGATCCAACTGAGGATTTCACTGATTTGGATGATGTAGTCGATGATGTCCAAGACCTCGAGATAGGTATTGACGATGATTCGCTTGACTACGATGATTTCTCCGCTGAAGATATCGACGGTGAAAAAGAATCCGTTTTGATGTCAAAACAATGGTATAAAAGAATCGAAATAGATATGTGGTTAACTCGTGCCCATATGGCAACTATGGGAATAAGGCAACAAGATCAGTACCGGGCTCAAAGTCGCCAGTATACAGCAAATATGGAAGTAAAAGGGGATATTGCATTTTATGCATATAGTCCTGAGGATTTGAACAAACCCTATAAAGAGAGGAAAAGACCAGTCAAAGTTTTGGATTATAAAGAGATTGTTGGCTATAATAAGGGTTTTTGGGATTATGAGGAAAAGAAATCTTCAATTTACAAACAAGCAGAAAAATCTGCAGAAGATTATGATCCGGCTGAATACGCTAAATTATTACGTCGTTTAGTGATAAAGACATTTTCTGAACTCAAACGCGATAAGAAGAAGAAAGGTCACGCTGGACGATGGCGTGGGACTTTGGAAGAAAGTGTTGTTTTAAGTACTAATTCAATGTTTGGTGAAAATCGTGGAAAACCTCGACCATATTTCTTTTTAAATTTACCCGGGTATAAATATCGGTTATTACTTTGGCGTACACATACCATCATAGGAGATAGGTATATGTTTACCGTTCCACATCCAAAAACAGGGGAATTAACTACTTATAGGATAAAAGGGCGCAGATTTACTCCAGGTAAAGATTTCAAGGTATATAATGCAGAAACCGGAGAGAAAGTTGCTGAAATAGATGATCGGAAATTGAACATAGGCGGGCGAATGACTATTAGATTTAGAGGCGAACCGGAGTTTGAAGATCTTAATCGTTCCACCGTATTCCGTAGAACTTTGGTATTATTTGGGATTCTGGTAAAATATTTAAATCCTATAAACAAGAAATATAAAAGGCTTTACAAGGGTTTAAAGAAAAAACAGAAATATTTGAAAGCTCTAAACAAAGCTAAGAAAACACAGGATACTGTAAAAGTGGATGCAGTTAAGATGAAGTACAAGGATATACAGAGAAAATGCGATATGATCAAATCTGTTCAAGTTACCAATTCAGAATTGACTTTACACTATAACCCACGAAGAATTAGAACCTAAAGAAGAAGTATTATAGATTTTTTTTTATTATCTTTTTTATTTATTTTCCAATTAACTTAATCCGATGATATCAGCACCGAGTAATTTTAAATCTTTAAAGAAATCAGGATAAGAATCATTTACAATTTCTGGTTTAACAGTGGTTGATTCAGAGCGCGCATATAGTGCTGCTACTGTTAGTGCCATTGCAATTCTGTGATCATCTTCATGTAAAATTTTTATACCTCGTATTTGTTGTGGTCCTTCAATCAAGATTGCATTGTTATCTTCAATTGAATCTATTATAGCTCCCATTTTTTGAAGCTCTCTAATCATAATTGAAACCCTATCCGATTCTTTGGTTCTTACATGTTGTAAATTGTATAGGATTGTATTGTTGTTCGAAAAAAGACCGATTACACACAGGATTGGAAACAGATCAGGGGTATCTTTGCAATCAATTTTTGTACCATCCAGAAATTTTCCTCCTTTGATAACTACACTTTGAGAATGTTCATCCACTTTTATATCCGCGTTCATTTGTTGGAGGATTTTAATCAGCGCTTTATCACCTTGCATAGAATTTGGATCCAAATTAGATATTACAACCTCGCTTGGATACGGATTTAAGGCGGCTGTAGCAATAATAAAAGCGGCTGATGAATAATCTCCTGGAATTTTAACTATCTGGCCTTGATACTTTTGATCTGTGGGTATAGTATATCGCAGAAAATTTTCAGAATTTAAATCCACTTGAAAGGAAATTCCGAATTTTTTCATAATTTCGTCTGTTATTTTTAAATAAGGAGTGGATACGGTTGGCGTTGTTAGATTAATGATTGAATTTGGATTTGACGGGGCAGATTTTAATTTTGGAGCTAATAATAGTAATCCTGTTATAAATTGACTGCTAACATCTCCTTGTATTTTAAATTCTATTGCGTCTGAATAACAAGGGTTAATTTTTACTCCAAAATTATTGTCCAAATATTCCCAAGATATCCCTAATGATGAAAGTGCTTCTAATAATGGTTTTAAAGGGCGTTTTAATTTGAAAAATCTTCCCGATATGGTAATTTGACCCGGAATGAGTGGTGTTAGTGCAGTCATCAAACGGATGGAAGTACCTGAATTTTTTCCATCAAGACTTCCAATTGGCTGTTTTAAATTTGGAGGTGGAACGATTTTATAAATAGAATCTGAATCTGATATATCTAAAGGAATTTCTTTAATTTCAATATTAGATTTTTCGAATTTCTCAATAGTTGCTCCTAAAGATATACAGAAATTGATTGTTACCTCGGTATCACCAGATATTAATGGATTTATTATGTAAGAAGGTGTATCTGCCATTAATGCGACGAAAAATGCTCGGTGGGAATAGCTTTTAGAAGAAGAACAAGTAATTTTTCCTTCAAAATTAATTAAAGGTTGAATTTTTATCAAAATCAATTTCACCTTTATTAGGATCAAATTAAATGAGAAATGGAAAAAAATTATGATGTAGCTATAAATAAAATCATTTCTGCAGCTTTATCATTAAAGGATCCCATACCCTCTACGCTTTCTGCACTAACTGTGTAAAATTCTTTAACAGAAATATTTCTCTTGGCAAAGAACTCGATGATTTCAGATTTCATGGAATCTACTACTTGTTTTCTTTGATTTTCAGGGACCAAATCGATTTTATTAAAACAAACATAAATTTGCTTAGGAAAGAATCTAACATCTCTGAAAAATTGAAATTGCTCCCTAGCTGGGCGATCACATGCAAAAACAGCAATAATTTGTTTGGCTATTCTTGAAATTGTAATAACTCCCATCCTAACTACTGCTCTTCCTCTATCTCCCCCAGGAGCGAAAAGAGTATGATTACGTTTTAGATCATTTTCACGGAAAACAACTCGATTTGGATGTATTGTTTTTGTCTCCTTAATGCCCGTCTCCGGATCAAGTACTGCTTCGCCCGAAAAGTCTGTTTTTACAACAGTGCAGCTTTTTCCTCCTTGAACGTTATCAATTTTATTTGTTTTCAAATATTTTACGAATAATCTTAGAATAGTTGTCTTACCTACAGATACCGCCCCTAAAAGTCCTATATTTGTCATTATTTAGCCCTCTCCTTCATCAATTTCTTCAATTTCTAATAATTTATTTAAAAATGTTTCATAATCGTCAACTAAGAACTGCTCCAAAATGGAATTATTATGGCAAACGATTAAAAGACCTAACACATCTTTGATATTGTTTACTTCTTTAATAAATGATATTAAATTTTCCTCTGTTGGCTCTGCATCAAAAACTCTTGGAGCTTTTTCAAATCCAAACTTTTCTGTCGAAGTGGGTAGCTTACTAAAGTATCCAAAAGCTGTATTTCCTTCATATTGGAAGAAAACAAAAAACCTACTCTTAAGATTTGGAACATAATTGGAGAGAAACACAGTTGAATATAATTCTCCTAAAAAAAGTTCTTCGTCTTGTTTTAGAGTATAATATGGTGAAATTGGGCTTTTTAATCCCGGAGGAAACATTTCTGCAGGTGG
>JAUWOE010000246.1 GCA_030612265.1 Promethearchaeum sp. | reverse complement strand
ACAAAAAAAAGAAGAAAAAACTACAAGTACCTTTTTTACAGATATGGGAATTTTCTTCAATCAACTGGGTGAAGCCTACGAAGCGCGTTATACACTCTGGGAAAAATCAGATCTAACATTAATGGCAATTCTTCGTGAAATTAGAAAAATTAATGATGAAAATACAGACAAATTTGTAGAAGTGATTGAGGATTTAGATAATAAGATTTCATCGGGATTTAAAGAGTTTTTAGTTAAAAGGAATGAGCTAGAAAGATATTCTGATACTGATTACAAGGAGATCGCTAAAAATTTCCAAAAAACATTAGATTTATTGAATTTTCAAATACGTGAATTTAGGCTGAACCAAATGGTAACACAATTATATGAAATTTATTCAAACTAGAATTTGGCTAATAATTATTACGTACAAGCCAGATTGAACGTATAAACTAAAATCATTTTTTCATCAAATTTTTTTTAAGGATAAAATGCTTTCTAAAGAATAATGGATATCTTAATTGATGTTGGGGCATATGAAAGTCTGATTGGTATTGTAGATGAAGACAATTATAGATTCAGGGAAAGATCTGTATTTTCTGACTCAAATAATCCCATAACAAAGAGATTCGTTAGTTCCAATTTAGCAGAAATCAATTTAGAAAGATTCTATGGAAATGCTGCAATGCGATTTAAAAATGTTCTGAATATTCAGTATTTTATGAAAGAGAAGGATTATATTTCATATGCGAAACTAATTGGAAAAAAATTACAAGAATTACCTATAAAACTAGAAGAAACAGGATTAATATTAGTCGTTTCTAATCATTATTCAATAAATGAGAAAAAGAAACTTCAAAATGCATTTTTTGAAGTTCTAAACATACCACGAATCGCATTTTTACTTCATAATGCATCAATTTTGACTGAATTAGGATTAAACACTGGTGTGATTGTAGATATTGGATTTTATTCTACTCGAATTGAAAGTATATATAAAGGTTTTCCAAATACAGATAGCCAACTTATATTTCCAGTTGGTGGTTATCATATAACACAACAATTACTTAATAAAATCTTTTCCCGCATTGAGTATAAATCAGATTTACCGCTTTTATGGGAAATTGAACGCATTAAGAAAGATGCTTTATTTGTAGTCGAAGATCCTGAATTGCACTCTGATCAAATTCATAAAGGGTTCAAGAATTTTGATTATACATTAGAATTGCCTGATGGAAAAAAAATTATTATCAATCGGGAGAGATTTGAATCTACTGAAATCTTTTTTAATCCATTACTTGTTCATATCAGATCTGAAAATTTGGTTGAAATGATTGAAAGATCAATTCGTACTTGGGAAAGAGATCAAATAAGAGACTTGTGCTCAAAAATTATAATAGTTGGAAACGGGGGAAACATTACAGGTTTAAATCAGAAAATTGAAAATCTACTAAAAAAGAAATTTGCAGAAACTGTAGACATAAAAATACTACCGATATCTGATCAAAAGGAGTTATTTTGGAAGGGGGCTTCCAAATTTATTAAGAATAAAAAGCAGTTAAACTGGATTTCAAATAATCTGGAGAGAAAATAACATGTCGGAAAATTATTATGAGATTATTACTGATTTTTATAAAAAGATCGCGAGAATTCAAAATTTATTAGACAATTTAAACCATTTTTGGGCAAAAGAGTTATGTAATCAAATTATTAAAGAAATTGAATTAAAAATAGAACCAATATCTGAACAGTTAAACATTTATAACATTTTAATTAATATTTGGGAATCTCATATTCGAAATTTGGTTTCAGATTTGTATAATAATTGGCCCTTAATATATGACGCATGTAATTTTATTTTTGAAATGTTATCTTCTATTAACGATTCAAATCGCATTTCAGAAATTGGGATTAGGTTGGTAAAGATTTTTTATAAAATTAAATTTACGAAGAATACAAATATTGCGAAAATATTAGAGTCTGTGGCATTGTTGATTTATAATTCAGAAAATTTTCAAAAACCATTAGAATTGTTCTTTTTAGCATTCTTTTTAAATGAAGATTTTCTCCAGACACCAAGTGGTGATGAATGTTTAAAAAACTTCAATGCTCTTTTATTGAAATTGTCGGTTGAACATCGCAATGTATTGTTGAATGCATTTTTATTGGAGATTTATGATAATTTCTTTGATGAAAATAGTGTAAAGTTTCAAGAATTTGCAGAAATGTTATTTAGAATTTCATTCCAAAATTTTGAATTTATCCTTCACAAAAGTTTGCAAAATATCTCACAGACATCCATTAATTTTCAAGAAGAAATGGGTTTATTGGAAGAAACTATATATTCACTTCAAATGATGAAAGAAGAAAAATGGGCTTTTTCAATTGTAAAAATATATTGTAATTTACTCTATAAACTAAATAAAAATCAAAAACTAGAAAAGTTCCTTCATTTTTTTATTGAAAAATCGTTTAAGCATGGAGAATATCAAACTGCTTTAAATGCATATTCTTATCTAGAAGAGATGACAAAATCAACTCATTCTGGATTTCAAATAAGGAGCATTAAGGTTTGGGCAGAAGCTGCTAAAAATTTCCGAAAATTGGCAGACAAATCTTATTTTGTAGCGGCTATAAAGAAATTTCGCGAATTGTTAAAATTACCAGAAGATCCAAGGTTTTTTCAAGATTTTACTTTTGCTTTCAATGAATTTTATCGTTTAATTCGGGGAAGGATGAATATTGATGAAGAAGAATTTTGGTGGGTTGCATTTCACAGAAGTATTTTTGAAGAGGGATTTAAAGATATTGCTGAACTAAGTGCAAAACACCTAAATATTACCCAACTGCCAATATATGAATCTTTGATTAATATTGAAATTCAAAAAACCACCGAAAAGAAAAATAGACTAAATAAAAGTAATGATCCTATAGATATTGGAGGCATGATACCAACTAAAATCATGATAAAACTCAGAATTCCCAACAATAAAAATATAAAAATGTATTCTGAGTTATTTTATACATCAGGTTTTTCTAAACCAGAATTAGTAAAAATTGACGAAATATGGAAAGAACCCCAATTAATTAGGTTATATATGCAATTACCATTTAATAATCCACAAATAAAAAATCCAAACCAATCTCAAATATCACAAGTTCAATTTGGAAAATTAGCTTATCTTTATCTACCTCAAGATCTTCGGGTGTTTTTTTCGAAACTTATTATAGGGAAGGATCATGTTCCTGAAATTTTTATAATAATGGATGAACCTGGGTACCCATTCGAGATGTTACATGATGAAAAATCATCACTTGGAACAAAATTTGCTTTCGGATATAGATTTGATGAACCAAAACTAAGTCCAGAAAAAATAATAATTAAAAACCAATCCGAAGATATTGTGAATTTAAAATATATGATCCTAGCAATAGGGGATCTAAATAAAGAATTCCCTAAAATTTGGGATGAAAATGAGAAGAAATATCATCCTCTATTCCCGTTCCCAGAGGGTTCAAAACAATTAGATTTCCTAGAATCAAAAATAAATAATCTTCAACCTTTAATTGAAAAATCTACATTTCTAAATTCCCAATCGGGAACATATCAAAATATTGAGAAAGAAATTACTTCTGGTTTATATAATATCATTTATATTACTTCAAACATCTTTTATACTGAAGAAAATCCACTTCAATCATATTTTATTACTACGGATGATCAAATAATAAGCCTTCAAGATATCATAGAAATGCTTTCATTTGCTCAAAAACACAATGTAATACAAGGAATACCATATTTTAAGCCATTATTCATTCTTGATGGCCAAATCCTTGATAAATCAGGCAATATCATTTCTAGATCATTCAATCAATTAAGTAACATTTCAAAATCAATTGGCTCAAAGGATCTGCTAGGAATTTTAGCTAGAATCTCTATTGAATTCAATGAAATTCTGAAGTTTTTCTTGGGTGAATTTATAAACAGGCTTTTTCTTAGGGAATCTATCGGCGCATCATTACTTAAAGCCCATAAACAGCTGTATAATATTGTTAAAAATATTGAAATTGATAATGATAATTATTCTCTTTCTCAAACACTACAAGAGACCCATTATGTATTTTATGGTGATCCATTCAATTTTTTGGAATAAGTTAATATTAATTGAAAATAAATAAAATTAGAAAATATAACATAGAGGTTATTTTAAATGTCCTTATTGCAAGCAGAAAATATAAAATTGAGAACAAAAATTGAAGATCTTGAAAACCGATTATTAAAATTGGTTGGAACAATTAAGATTTTTACAGGTGGGATGCCTGGAAACGAGCATGTTATGAATAATAATATTGCAGAGATTATAACGAATGCCACGGATATTAAGATCGTAGCCCCTTACATAACTAATGAATATGCTTTAATTTTGAAAGATCGCGCAAGAAACGGTATCAAAGTTCAAATAGTGATAAATGATAGGCGTTTATGGCCCGGGCATGTAGATATATACGATGAATTAAAGGTTGCAAATGGGATTGACTTGGTAAATAATCCAAATGTTAAATATCTATTAGTTTGGAGCCCAAAGACTGCACTTTTTACCAGTGGACCTCTTGATAAAGACTCTTTGATGAAAACAGTTCTCATAGGCACTTTAATTAATGAAAAAGGTAGACTTCAAGAATTATTAAAAATATTTCAATTAATGCTACCTTCTTTCATGCGTTAATTTCTATGAGTTTTTTGAAATATATTATGAATAGTGAATTATATGGAGAAAAAAATGAAGGATGTCCCCGAATCTGGTGATATTCATGAAAATTATGATTTTGTTTATAATTTTTTCATGAAGCTTTATTTTTATTTAGGGATGGTATGTTATATTCCTTATTTTTTAATTATCAATACATTAAGCACTCCATATTTTTCAGATTCAAGCATCGGAATACTAACATTCGGATTGGTTTTAGGTACTTTATTTCTTCTATTCATAATGGATAATATTGGAATGCATTCATCCTTTATCGATCGAATAAGCCGCCTTATTACCTTAATATTAACATTGATTGGAGCTTCACTCTCAATATTTATTCTTCTTATTCCAAAATTGGATATAAATATAACAATTGCAGAATTTTATTCAAAATTGGCATTAATCTTGGTATTTGAATTTTTAGGATGGTTTTTTATTCGAAATAGCAGAGGTCTTTCTAAGGTTAAGGTCAAACCTTTTTACAACACGAGCATGTGGTCCCTTTTAATGTGTGGGATTGTCTTATTGATTGAATATTTTCTGCAAAATATTATATTTGTATTTTTAGCGCTATCCTTCTTGGTTTATCCAATTATAATAATTAGATGGGGAAAACTTAAGGTAATTCCCTCAATTAAACCGAGAAAACTAGTGAGACCTTATAGAAGAACCACATTTTACAATTATGTAATCGATATCGGCAAAGCAGCAGTAATTCTATTAACAATTTTTGCAGTTATATATGATGGGACTGTTGTATTATATCCAGCTGAGTTAAATTCTAATCCAACAGCCTGGATTCGAAATTTAGCCATAGTTGGAATTTTCGCAGCGATTGCAATGGAGATTTATATTAAAATTCAATCAGCTTTTTATGGCTTGGCTGTTATTATAATTCTCTATTTACTTTGTTTAGTTCAATATCTTCTTGTAAACACTTTT
>JAUWOE010000137.1 GCA_030612265.1 Promethearchaeum sp. | reverse complement strand
AAGCTGTTTTCCATTGATTTTTCCCATGCTTATATCATCTTAAATTTGTTTCTTGAATAATTTAAATCTGTCTCTTGAGTAATTTAAATTGCCATCGACAATCCCATTCCTATACGAATAAAAAAAATAAAAAAAAAAATTTCCATTATTTTGTTTCATCTTGAATTGCTTCTAGAGTTTTGCTTTTTGTTTCATATTTATTCCAAATCAGGCTAAAAAGTGGAAGTAGTATAATCACAGCAGCTAACACATAATACATTTGATAAGTTCCTAATGCATTTATAGGAGAATCTGGTAATATTGCAAACCCTAATAAAGGCCCTACGACGTATCCAACTCGAGAGAGAGTTAATGCAAGGCCTAAAGCTGTTGCCCTAATTTTAGTATCAAACATTTCGGTGATATACACTAATAGAAATCCCAAAAAGCTAGCCATAAAGAAATATGCTAATATCAAGAAAATTGGAGTTACTGTTGCCAAAAATGCAATCCCAATCACACTGATTGCAGCCCCTATACTACAATAAATTAAGGCAAAAATCCGTCCGAGTTTTTCCATTATAATACCTATTGTTAACGCCCCAATAATTGTTGATAGACCCGCAAATGTATAAAATGAAGTCCATGTATCACCGCTTATTCCTATTACTTCTTGATAATATGTTGCTACAGTAGATGTTAACATTTTAAAAGATGTATTCCAGCAAATATATATTGCTCCTGATATGATAATAAACATCCAGTCCTTTTTCTCTATAAGTTTCAAACTTTCTTTGTATTTTCCGATTGAAATCTTATATTCCCCTTTATGTGTTTCCCATCGTTTAGTTTCTTTCATAAAGAACCAAAACACTAATATTGCAAGACCAAAAATCCCAAAAAGCCCATACATCCAAGTCCATCCAAATGCTTTTGCAATTGGTATTCCTATAACAGCGTAAAGAGGAACAAGTCCAATTAAAAATGCCACACTGCCATTAATTGCCCTGTTTTTTGCAGGGGATTCTTCAGAAATAGGAATTGTCCAGAGATTTACGTTTGTTCCCAATGTAAGGATTGCGTAAAAAATAAAGAAAACCCAAATATATGTATCTCCAATCAAGCCAACAAGTAATGCACTAACACTCATTACTAATATTAAGATAAGGATTCCAATTTTGCGTCCCCATATATCAGCAAACCAGCTTAAAATGAAAACAAAGAAAGCAACAATTCCAAAAAGTCCTTGCCATAATAAAAATTTAGGCAAAGTGATTCCAAATTCCACAAGTATATAAGGTATTGCGTCTGTTTCAATTAGTGATAAATAATTATCAAGTAGAGCAATAAGCCCCATAAAAATGATCAAAAAAGTCATATAACCTTTTGATCTCATACGATCTTCAGTCATGGTATTTAATACTCTGACCAATTTATATATAAGACTATCTTTATATAAAAAAAAGTATGCTTATATAAAATCCAATATTAATTGTGGATTGAACAACCTTTCATTTCATTCTTTTTAAAATATTTCTGATGGTATTCTTCAGCACGGTAGAATTGAGTTGTTGGAACAATTTGAGTTACTATGGGTCTGGAGAATAGATTAGTTTTCTCCAAAGAATTAACTACAGATTTAGCAGATATTAATTGTTTTTGATTATGATAAAAAATTGCGGACCTATACTGGCTACCTACATCAATTCCTTGTCGATTGGGCGTAGTAGGATCATGATTCTTGAAAAAAACTTGCAATAACTCTTCATATGAAATGATTGTGGGATCAAATAATATATCAACGGCTTCAGCATGGCCTGTTTTTCCCGCACATACAAGTTGATAAGTAGGATCTTTTGTTGTTCCGCCGGTATATCCTACAGTTGTTCTTTCAACACCCTTAATTCTACTAAATAAATATTCTACTCCCCAGAAACATCCTGCTGCAAAAGTGGCTTTTTCCAAAATCATTATCATAATATAGATCTAAAAACTCAAAAATAATTGCCAAATCATTCATAAATCAAAATAAGAATTAACTTATAATTTTATATTCTTCTTAATCAGAGAGTTTCGGGGTTTATTTCTAATTCAACAACCCATCTCTTACCGGGATATCTTTCTAAGCATACGATTCCAGAATTTTTGAATTTAATATCTCCTTTAGATTCATCCTTAGATACTAAAAAATTACACAATTTTTGCATGTGAGGTAAATGCCCAATTAACATAATATTATCATCAATATCTGATAATAAACCAGCCCAAATAAGATGTGAATCTAATGGGTTTAATCCTTTTGCAGATTCAAAGCCATCAATGGGTTCTAAATACTCTTTGAAAATTTCAGCTGTTTCTTTTGCCCGTTTTTTTCCGCTATGATAAATTTTTCGGACTTCAATAGGAATTTGCTTAGCAAAATTTGCGATCTTGCGTGTGATAACATAACCTTCTTCAGTTATACCTCTCTCGGGATCCTCGTTTTTATTTTTTGCTTGTGCATGCTGAATTAAGTATAGTTTCATCATTTTTAATATATTAAGCGCATATAGATAAATTTTTCTTCATAAAAGATCAATCAGTTTCTGGGATCCAACCTGAATCTTCCCATGCTTTTCTCATTACTTTATTTTTATTTAAAAAAAGATGAACATTGTGTGCTGGGACTTTATTCAAAGGGCATGAAAAATGGGGGCATCTCTTACAATGATCGCCCAGTAATACTTTTAAGTGGTAATAAGCGAGCCCAATAAAAACGGTAGTTGTGATTATTAAGCCAATTCCATAAAATAAAGGAGGACGTGGATCAATCAATAAAAGAATTAAACCACCGATAATTCCGAATAATGGAATTACTTCAAAAATGAACCCAACAACCAGCATGACGATCTTTTTCCATTTTTTGATAGGTTCGGGATGATAGTTCCAAAATTTAGGCATTCCCCACAGTCCACCGCATTTAAGAAATTTTCCTTCTTTTGTGTAAAACGGACAATGACTACATATCAATCCTGGTTCGATCACAAAGAATGTGATTGTTATAAATAATCCATAAGCCCACATCATCCACCAAGTATTTAGCATGGACCCGATGAAGTAAAATATTGCTAAAGCGTTTAATCGGTAGCATGTATTGCAGATAATAAAAACGATTGTTTCTCGTTTAGAAAATTTACACATGAAAATCTTATCAAGATTGCAATCTTCACATTCCATACCATCAGCAGCAACACAAGATAGCATTGATGGTTGAGAATAAAGTCGATCTGAGGCAGATGGAATGATTTTTGATGGATTTTCTGAATGTTTGTTATTCATCATTTTTAATATATTATGAGCATATAGATAAATGCTCTTATAAACAATCAGCACTTTTATTGAATGATTATATTATGTTCGGCGATGAGAAAGAAGAGTGGAATATATTTTTTGATTTTTATCAAAAGAAATACAAAGAAGAAGTCGGACTAGTCCCCAGTGTATTTAAAAATGATGATTTTGAAGTAGATCTTGTAGTTGGTGAAGATTCGGGAAAAGTTCATGGAATTCGTGTAATGCAAATCAGCCTTTATGAAGAAGAAGATGGTGATGAAAATGAGGAGGAAGAGGAAGAAGATGATGATGAAGAGGATGAAGAAGAAGATGAAGAAGAAGATGAAGGAGAAAAATATGAAACCATCTGCTATGATTTCGCTAAAACCAAATCATCTATATCTGAACTTGAAGGAAAACCATACTTTGATTTGAAATTTAAATCAAAAAAGAAAAAGAAAAAGAAAAAAGCTAAGAAGAAAGAAGATAATGATATCGATCTGCCGTTAAAAATTCAAATATATTCAAAAAATGAGAATGATAAAGTGATTATTACTGGAGCAGTTATGATTAATAGTGATGATCCAGAAGATATTACAGTACTAATGGAAAATTCAGAACTTGGGTGATGATTAATACGAAATTAAGCCTAAAATTACACATTATTTGTTAATTTAAGCTCATGATTAATTTTTATAACAGTAGTTTTTTTTTCCCTCCATTTATTATCTATCTTATGATGCCCCCAGGAAAATGGAAAGAAAACCTTGAAATGAATCGTAAATCCAAGGATAATTTTTTTGCACAAAACTTACAGAGCCCTATCCCCATGAATGAAAGGGAAAATTTCGATGGGTTAAAATATTATCCACCGGATCCTAAATTTTACTTAGAATTAGATCTCCATGAACATGCCAAAAAAGAAACAATCCAAATTCAAGATTCTAAAGATAATATGCGAACTCTGATAAGATGGGGTGAATTTATTTTCGAGATCGATGGTAAAGAATATAAACTTCAAGCTTATAAAAGTGATCCAAATGAAAAACATTTTTTTGTTCCATTTCGGGATGAAACAAGCGGTAAAGAAACCTATGGAGCAGGAAAATATTTAGATCTTGATGAAGAAGATAGCAAAAATTCTGCAGGAAAATGGATTTTGGATTTTAATGCAGCATATAACCCATTTTGTGCATATAATGAAAATTATGCCTGTCCATTTGTTCCTCCAGAGAATTGGATGAAAACACCTATTTTAGCTGGTGAAAAAAAATATCATGATTAATTTTAATTATTGGGTTATTAAGATAACATTTTCAACCAATAACATCAATCCCTTTTGTTTCCTTACATTTTTTCGCTAATGGAATAATTGCAAAAAACAAAAGGCTTACTAGGAAGAACGCCAACCCAATATCGCCTAATAATTCAGTTAATTTTGAATTAATAAATAATCCAATAGTCAAACCCATAGCGAAAATTGTTGATCTCCAAGCAGTTCCTATTCCACGCAATTTAGTAGGCAAAAACTCAATGCAGAGTAAGCGAGTTTGAACGAGTAAACCGTATGAAATAAAGGTCCTAATTGACAACCCAAAAAGACCTGATAATAACGAAATTATATATATATCTGATTTAATTCCGAATGATAATAAGAAAATGCTAAAAGGGAAAATGGCCGAATAAATGATAAATATTTTTCTTCTACCTAATTTATCTGAAGCCCTCCCAGTTACCAAATAAGAGATTATAGCAAAGACACTTGCAGCCATTAAAATAAGTGTTCCGTCTTCCGGTGAATAATATTCGGATAATAGTAATTCTCCAACAGACCCTATCGGTTCATTAAGACCAATAATAAACGAAATTAATAAAATGATTATAAATGACACTCTGTGTTCAGATTGAAAAGGTTTCCAGAAATTTTTCAACATTTTTTCTTTTTTATAGTCAGGAGAACTGCGTTTAATTTTAAATTCTTGAAATGCGGTAGTTTCTTTAGTTTTAAAAGCAAAAAATGCAAAAGGAATTGCTAAGAATCCAAAATAAGTCATGCCCCGCCATGATCCTATAGGAGAAGTGTCTGTTATATATATCATTCTGAATAAAATTGTTGCTATGGAGCCCAAAACCCCAAAGACCATGATTAAATTGGTATAGGTGCTTCGCTGCTTTTTTGGAGATTCTTCTGCCATGAAAATTGTATAAATATCAGCACTAAAGAATAGATATAAGAAAAATAATGAAATTGTGAACATAAGGGGTGAATTTGAGAAATACATAAGAACTGAAGCTATACCCATCCCAAGTAGGGTGATAAAAAGGAAAATCCTTCTTCCCCAGATATCAGCTAAAAATTGAATAAAAAGAACGAAATACAATCCTAAAGATGCCCAACCAACTAATCTTGTATATTCAAAATCCTCTAACTGGAATTCTTCAACCACCTTAGAAGGAATTAATTGGGGAAAAATCGTAGTATAGCTATCTAATATTTCCATTATAGAAAGAAAAATTATGAGAAAAAGGAAATATCTCCCGGTTTTACCATATTTTTTGTTCAAAATTTTTTCAGAGTCGTCAAATTCCATTATTTTTAATTCTACTGATGACCCATTTATATCTTTTTAGAAAGTTTGAATTCAGCAAATTGAATAAAATCTTTAAATCCAACTTTTTTATAGGTATGAACAGCAGGAGCATTATCTGCGCGAACATGAATTAAACACTGCTTAATCTTAATATGCTTAAATAATTCCTGAACCGAACGGGAAACCAAAGATATAGCAAAACCGCGGTTTTGAAATTCGGGATCAGTTGCCACTGTTGGAATTATTCCGATTTCATCACCAAACCATAATTGAGCAAAGGAAACTATTCTATTTTCGCGTTTTATACCAAAACATATGTGGTTCTCGCTAAACTCTATATCTTTCGCCTGTACATGACCCCAAAAAACAGGATCAGCTTTTCTAAAAAGAGAAGCTATTTCTTCTCGATCAGATTCTTCCAAAATCTCCGATACAAATTCATTTATTATCAATTTTTCCCCCGAATGAATAACCATTCGATTTACACGAACTTCTTTTTTATGTTCTTTATGTTTTGAACTCAATAATTCTTTTTGTGAGTTCAAGACTGTGATATCCATAGAACTCATGTCAACTTGGCTTGCCAAATTCTTTACAGCTTCATTATTCCCACGTATTTGAATAATTTTATCTTTATAATTTAGCAATAATCCCTGAATTTTTCCTACATCATCAATTGCAATCAAAATTTTTGTGATATTGGGATATTGCTTATAATCCATAATAAAGAAGAAATATTCATGTAAACGATCTTCAACATAACGCCAAAAAATTGATTCTGTTGCGGAATCAAGTGGGATGATTTTCATATAAATTTTTAGAAGCAGCTTTAATTCAAAAAATTTTGCGAAGATTAGCAGTTCATATTCCATAGATGATATCACCATGATGAACTTGTATTATTGCGTTTCTTAATCCCATATCCTCTTACTTTTGATAACGAATAATTTTTAAAACGTGAGAAAAAATGAGCGCTTTCAAAGCAGTTTTGGTAGGAGAAGCAGGTGTCGGCAAGTCCACATTATCCCGAATGTTAAGATGCAAACCGGTAGTAAATTTTAGAAGGAAACCAACAATAGGTGTCAACATCGAACAGGTTAAAACTGAAAATGGAAATATGTGCCTATGGGATCTTGGAGGCCAAAGACGTTTTCAATTTATGTGGGATGAGTTTATGCGAGGGTCAGAATTAACAATATTAGTTACAGATAGTAGTACAGCTAATGTTATGATGACAAAAGACATAATTGAGCGACATATGAATAATTCAGCCGCAAAGATCATCGCAATTGCAAATAAACAAGATCTTAAAGGGTGTATGAAACCCGGTGAAATCGAAGCAGCGTTAGGTGTTCCAACATTCGGTATGATCGGAATTGATCCAACAAATGAGAAGAAGTTAAAGAAGATAATTGATAGAAACCTATAGAATTATCATTTTTTTATTTAATATTTTTGTTTTAATTTTGTTGTGTGAATATATTAATTAAAAAAAAAAAATGTGATTAAATGAATTTTATTTGAAATTAGGCATTCAACTACTACTTTTATAAGCATCATAAGCCAAAGCTAACGAAAGTATAAGCATTCCAATCGAATTATAAATTCCAGGGATGCCAAAAATTGCATCAAATCCTAAGTAAATCCAAGAGATATGCATTAAAATTTCTGTAACTAAAAGTCCAACTCCAAGAGTCTGTCGTTTTTTTAAGTAAATATAGCCCGATCCCCATAGAAACAGGTTTAGGAAAAATGCTAACCATTGAGATTTTTCTCGTTCTTTAATTCTATTCATCTTTTTTCAAATCATAATATTGATTGTTTCGAAATATTAAAAAAAATTATGAAGAAATATAGGCACCGCATTCAGGACAATATTTTATTTCCGGATTGTTTAACTGGGTTCCACAATGAACACAATAGAAGATATCTTTATATATCTTTATCTCGGATTGATTGTTTTGAGTTAAAACTTCAATTATCTTCGAATCTTGGGAAGTATTTTCATTAATATCACCCCAAAACATTCTTTTCGATAAAATCAAAAAAACTGCAATCAATGTAATTATAACAATTACACCGAAAATACTAGAATAACCCATAGAGTCGAAGTTCCAATCCATCATTCCACCTTTATCTGCCCAATCCATATGATTTAGATAATTTTCAAACATCAATTTAAATCTCCTCCGTTTTTTCTATAAATTGTGGCTGTGAGTAATTATTTCGGACAACAAAATACAAAATTACTCCAACAAAGTTTAAAATTATTACGATAAGTAGCCAAATCTCAGGATTTTGACTCCCTTTTCTGATAGAGTCTTTGTGTATGTAATATGCAAAGAGTATTCCGATTCCGAAGTAAAGAATCCAACCGGATATCATAACTAACCAAACAAAACTACCAAATGTATCAAACCACCAATCCATCATGTGGTAATCACCTGTTCCAACTTGCAATATGAGTCCTATCATTTATTTTCCATCTTTTTTTTAGATTTTTATATGGTTTCTTAAAAAAAATTGTTGTTTTTCAATTATATGGTTATTTAATTATCATCAACTTTCCACAATGCATTGGGATATCTTGGCTTCCACAATGACTTCCCATATGGCAAACCAATATATCGCCTTCGATGTGCATGGGTTGTTTACAATGTATTGGGATTTCCTGAGTTGTCCCACAATTTTCACATTTCAATTCCAAAAACTTCACCTTTTCGATTTTATTCATTTTACTATTCATTAATTTAAGAAAAAAATTATTTTTCAAGGAATTTTGATTGAATTCCACATAAAAAAAGATATATCATAAATAAATATATTTTCCAAATAAATAATAAGCAATCTATATTTAAAATTATTAAATATTCGATACAGATATATTTCTTTTAGAACTAAATCAATAGTTTTATTCGAGTCATCGAGTTCATTTTATTAAAAGAATATTTTTATTGGATATATCTAAAAAACAGATTTATTAACATAGGAGGTAATAATTTATGAAAAATGACGAAGATTCAATATTATCTGATTTTACAAGGTTTTATTTATTAGTTTTATTATATGAAGAAGCAACTCATGGATATGCATTAAGACAGAAATTTAAAGAGAGAATAGGAAAAAATGTGAGTTACTCACTTATTTACCCTTTTCTTGAAAAACTAGAGAAGAAAAAATATATAAAATTGGAATTAATAAAAATCGGTCAAAAAGAAAAAAAGAAGTTTCACTTAACGGATAAAGGAAAAAAATTTGCAGAAAAAATGTTTCAAAGATTTTCAGGTATTATTGATACAGCAATCGAACCAAATATTCAAATATGTGCAGGATGTGGAGTCAAATTGTATCAAAATGCTTATCAAGAAGTAATTGACGGAAAAAAACATCTATTTTGCTGTATCCATTGTGCTAGCGCTTTTAAAAATCAAGAAAAACATAATCACAATAAAAATTAAAGCAGAGCATTAAAGAAACCAAAAAATATATTTAATTTCAGTAACCACAGCCAATCCTCAGATTTTAGCATAAGAATTCAAAGAATTAAAAAATAACCGAAAACTCGGTCAATCGCTATTCAAATTTTTCGATTTTCATTTATCTTCGGTTTTTAACCATATCAGGACATTATCAGAATCTGCCGATTCTTGGGATAGATAGAATGGAAAACTTTGAGTATTTGATTTGTTCTTTCCATAATACACTTCAATCAATATCTCGGAATCTACTCCAACGGGAATAATATTGTCCTCTACAGAAACAGTGGACACAATTGTAATACCAATTGATTCTCCCCCTTCAAGCGCCATTGGATAAGTAGGTAATAAAATAACATATCCTTCATCAGTAAATTTCTCATAATTCATGTTTGGAGCTGTAGCTCCTGTCAATTCATTCAATCGTACTTTTGCATCAACATCGATGTATTTTATCTCATCACCGTGTTTAAAACCAATTTTAATCTCTGTAATCAAGCCTTTTTTTGCTCCTTCATTCTCAAATGTCAATGGTAAACACAGCAACATTGCATTTTCGTAACTTGATGAAATAAACCCATAATTAACCAATCTTCCGGAATTAATATTAGCGGGTTTGATCGTCTGTAGCCAATTATAGATTGAAAACAGAACACCAAAAACCGCTGGGATAAAGCTTAATAAATCAAC
>JAUWOE010000224.1 GCA_030612265.1 Promethearchaeum sp. | reverse complement strand
ATCTCGGAAGTGCTCTTTTAAGATCGTAGTGCGAGTTTTGCGTTCAAAGTCCATAATTTTGCGAAGAATTTATCGAAGATAAAAGCTTCGATTAGAACCGACAAAAATTTAAATTATCCGAAAAAAATATCTTTAGTCCAATTTTCATAAAAAAAATGAAACAAACTTAATGAGTTCTTTAAAAATTTTAATCCTGAAACTCATTTGAACCACAAGATGGACATATTTCGACTTCATTCGGTATAATTTTTCCACACATATTACATACCTTAGTCGATTTTAAACTTGCTCTCTGAATCTGCTTCTCTTTTTTGGTATTTTTCTTTGCTTTACCGTATCCTGAATAGTATACTGATTTTTCTCCTTCTTTAACGCTTTCTAAAGATCCTCTCCTTGATTTCATTACTCCTCTAATAAGAAAAAAAACCAAAATGAAAAAGAGAACAAACACTATGATTCCACCAATAAGGAATGTTGCAAGCATTTTCGTAGCATTATCAAAAAATTCATCTTGCATTTCTGATACTATAATTGGCATAGTATTTTTTTAATTAGAAATTTGACTTAAAAAATGTTATTATTACATTAATAGAGAACATTTTTTTTTTCTATTCAATCTTAATACAATATATTGTTTATCCATTAATTTTAGGAACAAATATTCCAGTAAATCTTTCATAAGTTCCTGGAAGTTTATCATTTTCAACTAAATGAATAAACCATCTATGGATTTCTGGACCAAGAGTTAAAGGCATTTCTGATCGATTTTCTATAAGTCCTGGTTGGTTATAAGGTGGAAAATTCATCATAACACTTATCTCAGTAATTACAACAAATGTTATGTCTTGGAGTAAAATCGGTTGGTTAACCAAATGAATGCATCGAATAAATGCTCGAACCTGCCAGGTAACCATTGTTTGAAGTCTTTTTCCTGCAAGTTTTAGTGCAAATTTTGCCATACCACCTCTTGCTTCATAACGGGATAGCGCAAAAGGTAGCAAAAATTTTTCCATTTCCTCAAAATCATTTTCAGACATAATTTCTGAATAAAAAAAATGAACTAATAAATCTTTTTAAAATGTATCTCTCGTAACAATGTTGTTAAAAAAGGGGAAAAAAAAATTAACCTAAAGCATCTTTCAAAGATTTTTCAAATAGTTGGCAAATTCTTTCAGTTTCTTCATCAGATATTATTAGCGGAGGTTTAATTTTAAGAACATTTCTCATCATTTCACCGCTGGGTTTAAGAATTGGCATACTTTCCCCGAATAAAATATTATTCCTCAAACCTTTTTCAATTGTTTTTTCCACTAAATCATTAAATGGTTCTCTACTCTTTGAGTCTTTTACTAATTCAATCCCAATAAAAAGACCTGGGCCCCTTACATCACCAATTTGTGGATATATATTTTGAAGATCCTTAATAAAACTTGTAATTTTTTCTCCTTGTTTGGCTGCATTAGCCGGGATATTTTCTTTTTGAAGGATTTCAATAGTTACTAAGGAGGCTGCCATTAATACTGGAGAAGAGGAATAAGTACTGTGTTCTTCTGCTTCAGAAAGCATTTTTAATTTTGGTTTTGCAATTGTTACTCCAAGAGGGTATCCCCCTCCTACACCTTTAGTTGCGGTAAGAATATCTGGTGAAATATCCTCAGTAGTTTGTTTATTATACCATTGTGTTGCCCACATTTCTCCTGTACGTCCAAAACCCGTTTGACATTCATCATAAATTAGTTTTATTTTATTTTCCTTACAAATATTCTTCAATCTAACAAGAAATTCTACTGGTGCTGGGATTTGACCACCGGCTCCTTGCATAGGTTCTAATAAAACTCCAGCAATCCCACTTGTATGAAAATGTTCAATATGCTGTTTAACTAATCCAAGACACTCTAAACTACATTCAGGATCCTTTTTTCCATCAAACCCGTTTTTATATCCCCATGGGCACCGATAACAATAAGGAAAGAATGTTTTCACAAATCTATCAATTCCAAATGGTCTATAACGTATCGCCAAACCAATTTGTTGTGTTGCTGATGTAAGTGCTAAACTACTTCCATGATATCCACGCCAGAAAGTTACAATTTGATCTCGATTTCCTCTTGTATTCACAAACGCCGTTCTGATTGCACATTCTACAGCCCCTCCTCCACCCCAATTATTTAATGCAATTCTTCCACCCTTTAATTCTCCTGGGGCAATTTCTGCTAATTTATTACAAAGTTTAACACGTATTGGTGTTAAATAGCCATATCTAACATGATTCGCATGCTGAGCTTGAAGTGCAACTGCATAATTAACATCAGAGGGTGCATGACCTAAATTTAAGGACCATGCTTGTGCTGTGCAATCTAAAATCGGTTCTTCCCTATTTCTAAATTTGAAATAAGCAGTACCACCTTTTCCGGGATCCGTAGTTCCTTCAACAATTTCATTGAGAACTGGAACTAATAGGTGATTTTTCTTGCATTTTTCAATATCTTCATCAGAAATTTTGCTTAAAATTAATTCTTCTATTTCTTTTTTGGTCAACCATTTAGTATTAAACATAATTTTTTTTCACCATTAACATATATCGTTTAGATTATAAGGATTTAAAGCACCACTCTTCTTCCAAACACCCTTCTCGTACCGAATAATAGAGATCTTGCAAAAATCTCGCAGCTGGCCCTCCGTCAATCACTGCATGGTCGAATGCGAGTGTTACTGCTAATGATTCGCGTTCAATTACTTTCCCTTCTTTGTTCAGTTTATAATCTTTCGCCATTGATCCAATTCCAAGTGAACATGAATGGGGTGTCATATAAATTGCCCATCCTAGTTCATTGGTTTCTTTAGCCATCATTCCCGCAGCGGTCAGCCCAACAGTCCCTAACATTTTCTTTTTTCGTAAAGGATCTGTAAAAATTTTATGAATTATGAATTTTCGGATGAATCGGGGTAATTTAGGGATATATTTAATTAATGCTTTCCCACCCCGATTTCCCGTTGTTAATTCAACTTTCTTTTTTTGTCCTTGCCGAATTTCAGTATGGATCTCACGCAATGTTTTTATGTGAGCATTTCGGATTGTTAAATTTACTGGTTTTTTAACGCCATCGACATTTCTTTCAGTATTTGTCTGTACATCGACTTCATCGAAAATATAATAATATTTTTTATTTTTTATCAGAGTATTCATCGGATATTTGTGTTTTTCGACAATTCGGGCGTAACATGCAATTAAAAAAGCAGTGAAACTAATCGATTCTCCTGTTTTTTCTTTGTGTTCTCGGAGTATTTTCCTAGGCATAGTAATGTCGGCAGCTCCATATGCCCATATTGTGTTCTTACTTCTTGCTTCGGTAGTGTAATCATCAATAACTTTTGCCATAGGACTTAGTTTTTTAACAGTATATTTTTCTTTTTCAACCATAAATTATCACGATTCATTAGATAAAATCGATTATAATTGATTTAGATATAATCTAATATAAAAAACCTTCATTGTGAAAAGATAAATTCTTATTTTTAAAAGAAGAAACTTTAATTTATAAAAAAACAAAGATTTCGATTGAGTAAAAAAACAAATCAATCAAATTGAGTGTCTGTTATAAATAATGAAGCAAAAAGGTTCGTTCATTGAGAAAAATATTAGTCGAAAACATCAATTAATAGATGACTATACAACAGAAGCAAAAAGTAAGAACCTCATTTGGGCATTTGCTAAGCTAGATATCACCGAAGCTTAAAAGAAATTTCGAGCCCATAAAGAGAAAACAGGTGAGAAAGATTTTTCCGCGAGTTTTATCTGATAGTTCGCGATGGTTGCATAGATGCAGATTGGTGCTTCAAATCCTTGTAATTTGAACAGAAAAATAGAATTTCTTCTCTTATTTTTTTTCAAATAGTAATTTTCTAAAATTTTGGAGAAGATCTTGAGGATTTCCTTCATATTTATTAATGAATCCTTGCGTGGATTCTTCTTTTCCTCCACCTTTACCATTAAATTCATTTAAAAATCTTTTAGTGATTTTAGACAGATTAATCTCTTTTATATTCTTCCCTCGCATTGAGATAAAGTTAATGCCACCATTTGAACTTCCAATAAATAGAATTATTGCCTTGAATTCCCGTTTTAATATGCTTTTTGATAGATTGATTAATATTTTGTTACTTATTTTTGGATAATATGCTGCGATAAATTTATAATCGTTAGTATCCTCTGCATTTTTTATGAGTTTTTCAATGTTTTTCTGGCCTACTACCTTTGATATTTCTGAAATTTCGTTTTTCATTTCATTCCATTCATCTTTCAACTTCTTAATTTTAGGAATAAGTAATTCATCGGTAGTTTCAAAAAATCTTGTTAATTCCTTTAATGGGTTTTTTGAAGACTTCTTTTCACTTGTTAATTCTATCATTTTTTTTGAAAAATTTCCCTTTGATTTAGCTTTGGTTAGATCTTTCCATTTTGTTAGTAATTCTTTTGCTCTCTCAAATAAAAACTCTGATTGCGTATCTAGCAGTTCACATAAATTTTCTATGATTTGCTTATGTTCCTTCAATAATTTTGTAGTGGCTGCTCCGGCCGTATATGTTAAGCGTACAATTCCATCTTGAATCTTTTGAGATTTTAGAATCTTAATTTTTCCAATTTCTGATGTATTGTTAACATGGGTACCCCCACAAGCTTCCACTTCAATACCTGGAGTTTCTACAACGCGAATAATCTTGCCGGGGATTGCTCCACCTTGATATAACCTAGTACCGTACATTTTTTCTGCTTCGGCTCGGGACATAAATCTATTATTGGATTTTATTTTCTTCTTCACAATATTATTTGCTTCTTTTTCAATCTCATCTACTTGTTCATCTGTTAAAGATTCGTAATGTGTAATGTCAAGATGAGCTTTTGAGGGTGTTTTTTTCGCTCCTGCTTGATTAATATGATCACCGAGGATTTTTCGCGCTGCTGCGTTAACGATATGAGTTGCAGAGTGGTGTTGTGCCAATAATTTTCTTCTTCTTTTATCGATTTTTACAGAAACCGTATCACCTTCATTAAAAGATGGCTTATTTGAAAGTATATGAACAATACAAGGGCCTACTTTTATAACATCGAAAAATGGTATTCCGTTAATTTTACCTATATCATTTAATTGACCGCCCGAGGTTGGATAAGCGACTGAAGATTCTAATATTACCCCCCATACATCTTGCTTTGATTTTTTATTTATATTTTTACCTGCTGTATCATCATCTTCAAATGAATTATTTTTATTATTGATACTATTGTTATATTTTACCTTCTGGATTTTAAGCACTTTGCTTGTATTTTCTGTATCTAAATAGTTATCAAAATATAGGGATTTAGTTGGTGGTAATCCTTCTATATCAATTTCTATCGTTTTGTGAGTGGCATATACTTGGGTAATTTTTTCGTGTCTTGCCATTACTTTCGTATAGAAATCATCAGGCATTTTAATATTTTTTCCCAATTTACGAGCAGCTGCTATAATAATTTCAGGATTAATTCCATTACTATCGTATAATTCAATCAATTTTTCCTCAGAGATTTCAGATTTTTGGATTAATCGCTTTACAATTTTCTCTGCATTTTTTTTAGTTGCAAAATATTTTTGCTTTTCAATTTCCAAAATCTTACAAACATCATCCAAATTCTCACTAACCTCTGGAAAAATGTCATATAATTCTTTTGCATGCCATCTGCAAACTTCTTCTATGCTTAAATCCCAATTAAATGTGTCAATAAAACCCATTGCACGCCTGAAAATAACACGTAAATTATAGCCTCCTCCAACGTTTGAAGGTAATTTTCCATCGGATATTGCAAATAATAAAGCTCTGCTATGCTCTGCAACTGAATAAACCGCAGTCATGGGCATAATCTTCTCTTTTAATATCGTAGGATCCATATTCATTTCTTTTCCTACTCTTTCCCATGCAACGTCCATATTTTCCACTTCATCATTGTTCAAGAAAGCTGAAAATTGTGAAAATTTATTAAAAAGATCAGGATCAACCTCGATTTTTGTTCGCTTTTTAATTTTAGATAGTACAAAAGGAAAGATCGCATCATAAATTGTAGGAGTGCCTTGAGAAAACCATGCAACACGTTCTTGACCCAAACCCATATCTAAAACTTTTAATTGTAATTCTACTGGTCCTTCAGGTGTTTGTTGGTAGAGCATGTAAACTTGATTGAATAGTTCAACACCTCGACTGAAAAATTCAAGGCAACTTCCATAGGCTCCGCCTCCTGCCCATGCATCTTCTTGAACCTTAAATTC
>JAUWOE010000072.1 GCA_030612265.1 Promethearchaeum sp. | reverse complement strand
ATTCAAGGTCACTAGCTTCTTCTTCACTAATAACAAACAAAAGGGGCATACTTTATCAGTTATATCCAGTTTAACATCGACCATTTTTAATCTCTCTTTTTAATAATCCTATAATTTAATCAAGGACGAGATCATTCGCTTCAATGTATCGGTGTATGGTAACTTGGGATGTTTGCCCCATATAAAATGTAAATAAAAATGCAGCATCCGCAACTTTTTGTTTCTTTTTTACTATAACGTTCCACCTGAGAATATTTGATATTGGGACTTTATTAGATATTGAATTTGCTAATTTTTTATTCCGGTTTTTGATATCTGTCATATACCAGCCAATAGCATCTCGAATGTATCCAATAATCACAATTGTTTTAGCATTTGGCTCGATTTTACCAGTAACTGCTGCATGTATCCTTTCTATTAGCTCCCTTCGAACCTCGGGGTTAATAAGTGCATATTTCTTTCTTCCTACTTGTTTCATAATCCCTTTCTGCACCAATGAGCTCCACATACGGGATTGTAAATTTTTCATGTCTTTTCCAAATACAGTAATCCATTTTGTTACTGTAGATAAGGCTCTTTTTCCATTTTTAGTATGATTTTTGATAACATCATACAAGTCATCTAAAATGGGTATATTCAAAGGGTGGTCATCAATAGGATTAACCCATAGCGTTTTATATCTCTTTTTTCCAGCATCTCCAAGCAGGGATATTTTACCTACTAGTCGGAGATCGGAAAGTATAGTCGCCGGCATCACGTTTTTGAGGAACATTCCCATTCCTCCCAAAGGTAATTGCTTCTTTTTCTCTTTGTAAGCGATTAACAAAAATTCTTCTCCCAGTAACATACTCTTATCTTCCTTAATTTTAGAAATACAGATTCGATATTTAAAGAATTTCTAATTTAATAATTTAATAATCTAACTAATTTTAAAAACTTTGAGCCTCATATTTTGTGCTACATTATTCATAATCAATTATTATGCTAGTCGAACCCGCCAGAATTGCACAGATGAAAAAGAATTTTACTGAACTCCAAAAAATTCATTATGAATCAAACCACTTAAAATGATATTTTTTACGTTCTAACCACTTAGTGAAAAACTATAAACGAGAAATGTTTTTCAGTAAAGTTTTAACGTGAAAGTTGGGTATTTTATAGTGAAATTTTATCATTATAAATATAGTGAGAAGTGATCCCCCGAAAATTACGGATTATAAAATCTATAATCCGAAACCTCAATAACGCTTATAGATTCGAAAATATCCAACTCAAACAAACCCAAAAAGACCATAGACACAACACCCTTTGAAACAAAATACGAAGTTACATCAACTCAGATCGAAAACTTCCAATTAAATGTTATTGCTGGAGAACATTCAGCCAAACTTGATTAACCTCTAAGTATAGCAGGCGATAACACCGCAATGAATGCCGTTTAAATGTTAATAAGCGCTTTTGCTAGCTGTCTTGAAACCACATTGAAATAACAAAACCAAATTCAAAAGATTCTCCCGATTTGACATAAAAAATAAATCCATGATAAATTTTTTCTCACTTTTTAAATTCCTTTTTTAAAACATTATTAGGTAATTAAAACCTTAGATAAATAATCATCTGTTAAACGGAATATCAATCGGTTTTAACGGAAAAAAAATGGTAATAAAAAAAATAGGTGAAAATTATATGAGTGAAAAATTTGTTCAAAAAGGAGGCAATCGATTAGAATGCCCAAAATGTGGAAACTATACACGCAATATGATCAGAGAAGTAGATGACAAAACTCACCAGATAATGGATTATCCGGTAATTTATGCTAAGAAATATATATGCGGAAAATGCGGAACCGAATGGTCGTGGGATAAAGACTAAAATTCTTATCCTTTGAGTTTCTATTTTTGTGCCTTAACAACAGATTTTAACCGACCCACACGCGCCACTTTAAACTTTTTCTTAACCGAATTCGGTCTTCTGACTAATACAGTGATTATACATATAATAATCGTTATAATAATTCCAGAAATTCCTACAAAATTGGAAAGATTCATATCACCAAACACGGTTTGTAAAAATGGAAGAATTGTAGCCATTTTCAAATTAGATGCAAAGTTAAAACCTAACGTTTCCAGTATTTTGGGAAGGAAACTTGCTAAACCACCGTATAGTGCAATCATGCGGGCGTATCTTGGATCTTCAACTTTTGATGGAGTGGGGGCAGAATGAAATATGTTTCCCTCACTATCTATAAATTCAACACGACCATCTTCAATTTCATCATCAACAAGCGGAGTAACATAAAAGGTTAGCTTATCCTCCTTATCATCAAGATCAGTATATTTCTCTTCTGGGACAATACTGCATCCCGGGAACATCGGTTTGACCTTGACAATACTACTTTTTAGGACCACAGTCATCTTCTCTTTAACCTGTACTTTTCGCTCTCCGGTTAAGATATTTTCCTCGCTGATGGTTGTTGCTTGCTCTATATCTGCAATATCAATTATAAGCGGATAATATTTCTTTGGATTCATTTTATCAAAGTATTCAATCGCGATATTTTTTTGATACTCTTTGGAAGTTTCAATTTCTTTAGGTACTTCAACTAATTCGGGTAAAATGGCAGATTTAAGAGGAGCAGGCATTTCCATTGGAGCACTTGTTTCTGTAAAATCACTTAGCATTTCTTCTTCTCTTTCTTCAACTTCTTTTACCTCTTCAAAGTCATCATCAATTCCCTCATCTTGTATTTCTTTTAAAATTGGAGCTGTTTCTTCAGCTTTTTCAGCAAAAGACCTTAATCTTGCTCCCATTTTTTTTTTACTTTTCCTTTTTGCATTAAATGAAGGAGGAGGGACACCTGCAGATGCAGCGGTTGGCTCTGAAGGAGAAGGGGATGGAGGGGGAGGAGGTGTAGGCTCTCGAATTGAAGATTTTGCTAAAGTACGACGGCTTACAGGAGCAGGTGGAGGAGCAGAAGATCCAACAGCAGGAGGACCTGAAGGGGGTTCAAGTTTTTGCCCTTCCTTGTCTTTAAATAATTTTTTCAATTCTTGTGTCATACCACCACGAAGGGTTTGAGGTGATTTAGGAGGAGATCCAGGAGGCGGTGGGGCAGAACCGGGAGGAAGTATTGCACTGGCTTTTTTTTTGTATTTTCTAAATTTTTCTTCATAATAATCCCCTTTCTCTTCCTCAATTTCCTTTTTTACTGCAGAATCCATTTCCATTTCTAGTATTTTTGCTTTAGAAGATTGATCTTCCAATGTTAACAGCCTTTCCATCTCTGCTTTATCTGAAGGTCTCAATCCTATAGGTATATCGTCTTTTTTCCCTCCTATAGGTCCAGGTTCATCTGATTTTTCCTTTATAATCTCAGTCTCAAGAGGTTTAAACTCAGGTTCTGGTTCTGGTTCAGGTTCAGGTTCAGGTTCAAGTTCAAGTTCAGGTTGAGGTTCGTATTCGTCTAAGATTTTAGGTCTGATAGAATGAAATGACTTAGATGCATCCTCATATAGTTTTCTTTTTATTTCTTTATGAATATCTTCTTTATCTTTTAAGATTGGAGTGCTATCTTTGGTAATTTTTGGGATTAGTTCTTTTAACATTAAATTGGGGCCATTCACTAAATCCCTTTTTGTAATAGTAAATTCTAGTAAATGCAAAGCAACAATTTCCTTCACAGTTTTACGAATATCTCCAAAGGAAAACAAACCTTTTTTGGCTGAAATCACTGCAATTTTGTCCAAAGTAATATTACTATTTATAATCTTTAAGATCCCTCTTAATACATCAATAAAAGGCATATATTCGGGAAATTCTTTCTGTATATTCCGATCGGTATATCCTTCAATATTTTTTATTATAAAATTTAATAACACTTCCATATCCAACATTTTTTTTGTAAGAATTTAAATGTACTGTTCGAAATTAAGTGATTATTGAGTAATTAGAAAAAAAGTATTGAGAAAGATTGAGAATGAAAATTGAAGCATTAATTTCAAATTTTTTCATATTTTCGTGATTTCCAAATTATTAAAATTGAAGCAAATCCCGTAAAAAATATTATCCAATATATTGGCATTCCATATATTCTTTGTTTTTGGATTGTTAATTCGAAAATTGACAATTGATAGATTGAACCTGCATAAACAAAGCTTTCAGTGATATGTAATTTAAATAAATAAGGAATATTGAATTGACCTATTACGGAAATATTGGTTAAAATCGAGGTATCAAGAATTTTAATTCCTTGTTCATCAATAATCCAAAGATAACTTTCATATAATTGAATTTCTCTAACACTAGTTCCATTCTCAAATTGCGCAATATGCGTTGGATTTGAAGGATTTGAAACATCAATGATTTCCAAACCATTATTCAATGATGCAAAATAAGCAAGATTATCTTTGAGAAAGAATTGATGACCAATCATGTATGAATTATTACCAATATAGTAATATTCTTTAGATTGATATTCACAAATTAGAGTAGGATTTGTTGGGTTTGAGATATTTAGAATATAAATTAACCCATTTGTAGAAATAAGATAAGCTAAATCACCGTAGACTTTAATTATATCTAGATACGAATTAGAAGTATAACTATTAATTTTTATTGGATTTAAAGGATCAGATATATCCAAAATATCCATGGTTTTTCCTAAATCTAATAGAAAGGCATAATTCCCCGTTATTTCAATATTCCAAATATATTCCATATCTGCATAATTTGCAACAATGGTGGGATTAGTTGGATCTGAAATATCAATAACTTCTAATCCATTTTCTCCATTAGCGATATATAAGTAATTTCCTTTAATTGCTATTGCACCATCTGCGTTTGTTAAATAACATCGCCCAATGATATCAGGGGTTGCAGGATTTGAGAAATCAATTATTTTTAATCCATTACAATAATCGACTAAATAAATATAATGATCCTCAATAATAAAATCCCTTAAATATTCTCCATCTTCGAAGTCTGCAATTTTAGTTGGATTCATAGGATCTGAAACATCAATTATTTTTAATCCAATATTAAAATCAGAGATATAAACATAATTTTCACAAGCAAATATGTTTACTGATTTCCCATCATCAATGTAAGAACCCAATTCTATTATATTACTGGGATTTGATATATTGAAAATTTGGAAACCATAGCATAAATTACAATATGCAAAATCATCATTTATAAAAATATTATATGATGAAATGAACCCAAATCTTGAACTTACTATAATAGGATTAGCTGGATCTGAAATATTTAAAATTTGAAATGGAATTGTTGTCATATATGCAGAGTATCCTGTAATATATGCCAAATTCTCTACAATATCTATACTATAAGTTATCAAGTAGTCTTCCTTATATTGAGTTATTAAAGTTGGATTATTTACATCTGAGACATTGAAAATTAATAATCCATCCCATCGGTACGGTACATAAATAAAATTTCCTGAAACCTCATAAGATCGAAAAAATGAATCATTTAATTCATTTTCAGTAATTTCTCCAATTTTGATCGAATTTCCAGGATTAGAAATATCAATAATTTTAATTGGAAATTTTGATGAAGAAATAAACGCCCTATCTCCTTCAACTTTAACAATTGAATAATCGTCTCCATCTTTAAAACCTCCAATTTTTTCAGGATGTATGGGATCCGATACATCTATAATCTCTAATCCTTCTTTTCCATTAGCTATATATGCGTAATTCCCAATTACTTGAAGATCACGTGTAATACCACCATCATTATATTGCCCAACAACTAAAGGGTTTGATTTATCCTCAATGTTTAATATCCTTAGCCCAAAATCACTATCGGCTAGATAAGCATAATTTCCCACAACAATCGTAGCTCTAAGAAGACCTGATTCATTTATTGTACTTATTTGGCTCAGATTAAAAGATTTAGCATTTTGTTCTGCCCTTTTTGGTATCGATTTTATTGTGGATTCGTGCTCAAATATCGATTCTTTTTTTTCATTATTATAATTTTTCATCCCAATTGAGATTTCTGCATTAAAGACCCCTAAAACTAATATATACATGCTTAAAATTAGGACTAAGATTAAGAGAGGGGAGATTTTCAAAATATTCGTTTTTCTAACATTTTTATAGTTCATATAATTAATTTATGGAAATAATAATTATTTAAATTTAAGGAAAAATCAACTCAACCAAAAAGAGAATAAAAAAATAAACAGAAAAAGGAAAAAACACTTAGATTTCTTCTTTACTCCATTCACACATCTACTTTCTTCCACTCGGCGCCACATTCACCACAGATATACTTCTTTCCGTAAATTAGAGGGTAGTCCATGAGAATATTGGTTCGATCTTCTACTTCACGGATCATCGATTTATTCAAATTTCCACAACGGGGGCACGTTAATCTGCCCGATCCTTTTTGCACAAGAATCTCAATAGAAGAAACAGGTGCTGAGGTTGGTGATGGAGTTGGTTCGGGAGCAGGTGCCGGAGTTGGTTCGGGAACATGAACTGGTTTGGGGATATAAACTGGTTCAAGAGTAGGTTTAGGTACCTCTTCTTCAAATTTTTCAACTTTTAGATCAACAGTTGCACGATCTTGTGTTGGTAGGATTCCCTCAAAAATACCCATGAATTCTTCATCACCATCATTTTCCATGAATACTTTCGGTCGTTGGCCGCCTGCGCGATCTGCATCAAATTCACGAGCAAATTGCATTGCTTTAACTTTTTCTTTAACATTTGTTGCTGTTCCTTGCCAAACCCAGATATCTACCCCAAGATCTGCGATGAAGCAATCTTCTGAGTCAAGTGAACTTCTTTCAAAAGGAACTTGAATATATTTAATTGCGTTTATTCCTTCAAATTCTTCACTCGAAATTCGATACAGTGCATTAACATGTTCGGCTTGCCCTGCAAATTCACCAGTTATAACATCCTTCAACATGCTTTTGGCTAGATTCTTATCAAGAACCTTTAATCCACCGATTTTTGAGAGAAATTCAGGTGATTCATCACCTTCGTCATAAGTCAATATTTTTGCTGAGCCGTTGAAGACCTGCCCGTCATCTATTCTTCGTGCTTCCACAGCGGCAATACCTTTTTCGTCAACGCTGCATTTTGAGCCCAACCAGACATAAATTTTTTTTGCTGGTTCATCTATGGCTACATAAGCGTCTCCAGTAGTGAATACTGGTTTATCGATCTTGATAAGCTTTCCTTCTTTTACCATAAAAAGTATTAATGCCATAATTATTCATTCCAATTTTTTTTTTTTTTTCTAAACAATTGATTTATTATTATAATTGATTTTAACATTAATTAAATTTAATCTATGAAAAATTAATTGATGCTTAAATTTCATGAAAAATTACATAAAAATTCATATTGCTATTTTTTTTTTTCCTTTTTCTTCGATAAATTTAATACCTCGATTTATATTAAGAATGTGTGAATGGAAGATCAGTAGACAAAGGAGTGAATTTTAATTAAAAAAAGGAAAAACGTGTTTATTTCAAATAATCATGGCCAAGGGAATTCACGGAGGCAATTAGAATTAGAATACACTCCAGATGAACCGTGCTGCCGCCATCCAAAGTTAATCTTGAACAATTCATCAGAATTCGTTTGTATGAATTGTGGCACAGTTTTGTCACCTTATCTTATTAATTCAGAACGTCGGGCATATAATGCTACCGAAATAAGCAGTAGACGACGAACAGAACCACTGTGGCGATGTTTCGGAAATAGAACGATTATTGGGAATTTTAATACTGATGCTCGAGGAAAACAACTTCAACCGCAACGCAGGGCATTATTTGCCAGACTTAGCAAAATTCAAGGTTCACTTATAAATTCACTTGAACGAAATTATTGGGAAGCAAAACCCAAATTGAGCACACTCTCTAATCGCTTAGCAATTCCAAATTTTATTCAAGAAACAGCCTGGTCAATCTATAAAATTTCCGCAAAAAAGAAATTAACGATGGGACGCTCAATCGAAGGCTTCATCGCAGCGTCTGTTTATGCCGCAATTCGCGTTCACCGATATCCTAGACTTCTTGAAGAGGTTGTAGATCTCTCGCTTCTTCCACTTAGAAACATACATAAGTCTTTAGCTTTAATAGTTCGTGAAGTTCTACCAGAATTAGGTTTAAGATATAGCCCAATCTGTTCAGAACGTTTAATTTTTCGCTTTGGAAATGAATTAAAATTATCCATGCCAATACAACAAAAAGCAAAAAAACTCCTTTTCACCGCAAGAAGAGCTGGACTTGAGAGGACTGGTAAAGATCCAAAAGGCATAGCCGCGGCAACTTTGTATTTAGCAGCCAAAGACACAGAAGAGAAGAGGACTCAGTCGAGCATTGCCCAAATTGCGCGGATTACGGAGGTCACTTTGCGAACTCGGGCAAAGCAGATTTGGTCATATTCTCAACTAAGGCTAAGAAAGCAGCAACAAGTTTTTACTAATCCAACTACCCCTACTACTACTACTAAAATTCAGCCATCTGATTTGAAATAAACAAATTTTTATTTCTTTTAGGAAGGAACATCCAGATATTATCGAGATAATTTATGTAAAATATCGGAATATTTAATTGTCTTTTGTTGCAATTTTTCTATGGAAAAAACTATCTCTTTTGAAAATCGAGGTCTTGAAAAACCCATGATTGCGCAACACATTCATTCTATTCTCCGTAAAAAATTACCCAATGTTATTAGGGATATTGCTATTGTTACGGTAAGAGATAATGAAAGTGATAAATACATAGCAGTTGCCAATCAAGATAAAAACCTGTATATTTTAAATTTTAATGGGTTAGAAATATTTCAAAAAATTGAATTTTCACAATGGGTTAGATGTGTTTCTACTGCAGATCTAACAAAAAACGGTAAATCTGAGATAATTGTTGGTTTAGGAGATAATACATTAAGAGTTTTCAGATTTGAAGAAAAAGAAGAAGAAAATGAAGGAGAAAATGAAGAAGGAATAATGAATTTTGTAGAATTTTGTTCCGAATCATTTGAAAATTTCGTATCCTGCTGCGCTATTGCCGATTTAAATGGTGATTCTAATTTAGAAATAATTGCAGGATCATGGGATAAAACACTACGAGTATTTTCACTTACTGAAACTGGCTTAGAGGAACTGTGGCGCAAGGAATTACCTTTTAGAATCCAATCTGTGAAAATCGCAGATGTTTTATGGAACAATCGATTAGAAATAGTTGTATTATTTAAAGAAGGTGGATTGTCTGTTCTGAATTCCATTAATGGTTCTCTTATTTGGGAATTTTCTGGAGAAAAATCACTTCTTGCTTGCGATATAGGAATTTTAGACTTTTCGGGGTATCCGTACATTGTAACTGGTGGAAATGATAAAATTTTGTATTTCTTAGATATGTATGGCAATGTCATTCATAAAACACCCATAGAAGATCGTATCACTTCAATATTGATTGCAGATATCAATGGAAATTCTCGAAATGAAGTTTTACTTGGCATGGGATCAGAACTTCTAATCTCTTATGAATTTCCAGATGCAATACTTTCTCAAATACGCAGAAGATGGAAATATAAGATACACGGAGTAATAAACAAGATAATAACCGCAGATTTTACATTAAATTTAGAAAAGGATATTATTTTTGCAGGTTATGATTATGCAATAAATATAATAAATGATTTCC
Organism: Promethearchaeum sp.; assembly: GCA_030612265.1. Taxonomy (GTDB): domain Archaea; phylum Asgardarchaeota; class Lokiarchaeia; order Sigyniarchaeales; family Promethearchaeaceae; genus Promethearchaeum. The sequence continues at coordinate 6,599 of JAUWOE010000072.1, read as the reverse complement.
ATTATGGAACGGAAATTTTAGAAACTATTTTGGCAGCACCATACCATCCTGTTCCCATTGAAGGTGAAGCTGAGGAAACGGCATCTCTTTTCAGTTCGGGCAATGACTCCGCTTATGCTCTCACGGCGGATGAGTCACACTCAGAGATCGCAACATCAAACGATGAATTTGTATCAACTTCGGCAGGAAATGCTTCAAGAATTGGACGAGATTCGGCAGAAATTCCCAAGTCTGAATTAATTCCAACAATTTTTAATGATGTAGAGTATTTTGAAACAAAAGCTAAATTACTCGCAGCATTTGCTTCAGGAGGGCTTGATGGAACACAATCAAATAAATTTTTCAATGATTTAAAAGCACAAGGAATAATTAGATACCAACGTACAAGCCCCAGAGGTTACTATTTAGTGGATCAAGCTTCACCAGTTGAAATTGCTTCGGTGCCAAAAACACGAGTAAGTACCACAACCATTCAAAAGACAATTGAAAGCCCAATCCTTCAGAAGGCTCAATCTATCTTGGAATCTGAAGGTTTCTTTGCATCAAAAGCAATTTTTATTAATACTTTGCGAAATAATGATATTCCTGAAATTGAAATCAACCCAATATTTGATTATTTCAAATCAAAGATGTATTTGACTTATTCTCGTTCAGCACCTCGCGGGTATACATTTATTGGTGAGAAAGGAACTCCAGTTGCTGCAAAAATTGCTACAAAACTCACTATTAGCGATGATTTGATTGAAGAAGGAAGGAAAATATTCCATGATAAACAATTTATTTCTTCCAAGGTCAAAATTCTTGAAGAATTTAGTAAATTAAATTTAGAAACGAAACAAGCAGAAAAACTTCTTAACATCTTAAAAGATCGCGCAATTGTCTCTTATTCTGCTAAAAAGCCAAGAGGATATCATTATATTGAAGGAAAAGATCTAAAAGAATTTATTCCAAAAGATATTCCAGAACAAAAGAAAGAACCTGATGTTAAAATATCTGTTGAAATTTTAAATCAAATTGAGATAATATTTGAAAAATCTCAGGTTATTTCTTCAAAGAACGCAGTTTTAAACAAATTTGAATTAGAATTAAATCTTGATGAAGATTATAGCCCCGAGCAATTATTTGATATTTTAAAGAAGCAAGGATATTTAATATATTCCAGAAGTGCTCCAAGGGGATATACATTCAAGAATAAATAAAAAAAAAGAGTTAATCAGTTATAATTCTGACATTTTTTTAAGTTGAACCATTCTCGTGCCTTTTTCATTAATTAGATAATCGTAAACTGATTTCCAAATAGTACCATCATTTTTCCATTTGTTTTCGAAATTATTTATACCAACCCAATTTTCAAAGGCTTTAGTATCTGTTTCTTCCCATTGTTCTGAAATTTTATTAGGATCCTTTTCAATATAGCCCAATTCAATAAGAACACGCTGAATATTTAGAGAAACATCACCTTCGATTTTAATTAAGTTTATTGGATCTTCTCTTTCGAGCATTATCATATCGTAAATATCAAATATTCGTATGAGTTCCATTATTGGCTCTTTATGATCATCTACCCTAATATCGACCATAACATCCGTAAAACCCCCATATCCTCCTTTTTCCCTAACAATTAATAAAGAGGCCGACTGTTTTCCCCTAACGTCTCCCCTACCCTCTATATCTGCAGCCGATAAAACAGCTAATAACTTATCTGCTAGATCTCCCTCTGTTTCTTGGAAAGCGGTAGCCATACTTTTAACGGTTTCATCGCTAACTAGAATATTTCCTTGGCAACTGAAATTTTCACCTACAACTTGCCCAGCCCAATAAAAACATTCTTTTCCTGTGAAAGCTACAGCATTTCCTTTTGCATCGATTATACCCACCTGTCGTTGTTCACGTAAATCATCATCTTCTAAAAGTTTAGATAACACCTCACTCGAAGAAAGTCCTTCTTCAAGTAGTTTTAAACCCCTTGGGCCATAGGTTGTATTCACAGAAGCTTGAGTAGCAATGGCCCCTACATTAGATTTTGCCCATGGAACAATCGATCCCACACATGGAAATTTACTCTGAACAGCAACACCTAAGTCTCCAGTTTTAGGATCAAATGCCACTATTGAAAATGTCATGAATATAATTCTATCTTAAAAGTAAAAAAAGTTTGGAGTTCAAAATTAAAAAAAAAGAAATTAAAAAAATGTGGTTTAAGCAGATAACTGAGAATCACTGGCTTTGTATTCTCCCTTACCAGTAATTGTGTAAGTTATCTCAAACTCATCATTTGCTTCAATTCGGTCAATCTTCCAAATTAACAAATCTTTACCTTCGAGATTATCAGTTGATGCTGGTTCGAAACTATATTCACCGTATTCAAAGTTATCAGGAACTACATCACGCATTTCGACATTTTCAATGAATGTGTCACCGGTGTTCTTAACAGTGAGTACAATTTCGTATACGCCTTCTGTTGAAGTTGCGTGAACCTTCTTCCCTTTGAGGACTTTCCTTCTAAGATGTAGAACTGGAATTCTGGCCTCTGGAGCAGGAACAAATTCAATTGGAGCCCCTGCTGGATAAGTGTTGGCAATATATCTAACATTTGAGACAAATTCTGAATCTCTTGCTGGTTTATATGCTTGAATTGGATATTTAACCCGAATAATCATATTTGGAAGGAACATACCCATTGCATGATCTTTTAGATCAGTGAGTTTTATTCGAAGGATGTGTTCAGTTTCAGGTTCTTGATTATTTGGACTAATTTCAATTAAATCTGAATCGATTTCAATAGGATCACCCAAATTTTCCCAATCGGCTTCTGAGCCTTCAAGTTCTGATTCATTGTCTCTTACAATGTAAATTTCAACATCTTCAGGTTTTGGAGGAACATAACCCTCTTGAATGGTTTCTTCAAAAATGATCTCATTCAAATCAGCACCACCTGTATTCTTAACTTGAAGCAACGCATCAAATGGAGTTATTCGGTAGGTCATCAATTGTTCTAATGAATAATCCAATTTTCCTGCAATTGCGGCGACAGCCAATTCAAAATCATCAATTGCAATTGTTCCAAAAGTAGAAACTTTTCGCTTAGCAATTAGGAAAAATTCGACTGTTTTAAGGAAGCGTGGTTCTAAGCCATCATCTGTCTCAGTTTCCCATGATTCTGATGTCCATTTTGCTCCTGAGGCAATAACTGGAATTTCCCCTGGATCAATATCGAGTACTTTATTACTAGTTACTACATTTTTTACATCAAGATTGACTAATTTTACTTGGAATTCACTTTCATTTAGAAAAATGACAGAACAGTTATATACATCCGGATTATCATCATTTTGCTCTTCTAAAACACCCACAAAGTTATTTGAATATGCATCAAACTTATCGATCTCAAGTCCTGTTAAAGCTTTATCTGGTGATGAATATTCTGCTGAAATCGTCCCTGTTCGAACTTTTGAGCTAGAATCTTCAATCTGAATACTCATGTTGAATTTTAATTCTGCTTCTGCATTGGCTGCGAAGTTATCGATCTTCCATTCAATAAACTCAGAATCATTATCCACAGATCCTACAGAATTACCAAGGACATCAACGTCTGAATACCCCGCTTGAATTTCTTTCTTAACTACAACATTTGTTAAAGGGTAATCCATTAGATTCTTCAAAATTAATTTAAATAATACTTTATTTGTATCTCCAGTTGATAGGGAATAGGAGAGGGTATTTTCATCATTAATTGTACTAACAAATTCAGAAATTTTTAATGCGGGTTCTTCAAATTGCTCAATATCATATTCATATTCTTTTTCTTCACTTGGATTTAGGTTTTTAAGATGAATTTCATCATCCAATCCTACAGCTTTATCCTTTTTAAATGTTACATCAATATCCCATACTTTATCAGAATCTGATGGATTTTTAATCTTGAACATGCCAGACGTTTTTCTATCTACTTCAATGTCGGTTTCTGCATTATATTCATAATGATTTTCGGTTTTTTCTAATACTTCAAGCATTACAAATTTACCCTTAGCCCCATTTGAGCCAAGAGAAATTTCTCCTTCTTTCTTCCCCGTTGTAGAATCAAAGGTTTCAATAATATCTCCACTACGGTTCTCATATTGGATTTCCTCTGATTCACCAGAATAGGTTTTCAATTCTTCAGCTTGTTGCTTTTCAACAGATTCATCTGCGCTGAATCCCATTTTGGTCTCTTTTGGAGGTTTTTCTTCTTTTTTTTTTTTTTTCCTAGCCATTTTTATCACACAATCGAAATCTATTGCGATTTTATTCGATAAAAAAAGTTGATTTTTATTCCTAAAAAATTTATCTTTTAAAAAACACTCAAATTTTTTAATTAGTTCTCGAAACTATTTATTGATGACCACTTCTACAATTGATATTTTAATTAGTGTTGGATTAAATTTATTTCCGATATTGATTTTTGCAGTACCCTTATTATTTCTGAGGAGAAAGAAAATTGGCTTGATTTATAAAAGATTTTATTACGGTCTATGTATATTTTTCTTGATTTATTGGGTTCTTCCAGCAATTTTTCAACACGTGAAAGACATTCCTTTAGAAGAAACTGAAAAAAATAATTTTTGGTTATTAATTCTTTTCTTAATAGAGCGCTCTCTTTCAATGTTATTCCTATACCTTCAATATCCCTTCGTAATATTACCTCTAATTTTTATTATTTCACCATTTATTTCTATGCTTGTTTTATATTTCCGACTAAAAAATGAACCTGGAACTATGAAAGATAAATATTCAGATATAATCTTTGAATTCTCTGAAAGCCCTCGAGAAATGATAATTAAATCCTTAACTGCTAAAAATTGGAAAAAAGAAAAAGAATTACTTAAAGCATTTTTAATTTTACTCCCAATTTCCTTATATATTTTAGTTGTAATTCTTGATATTGCTAATGTTGAACCAATTAATGCTGCAGAATCCACAGATGCATTGGGTTGGTTCTTGGAAATTCTCTTCGTATACATTGCAACATTTCTTTTCAGCTACCAGTTAATAAAAAGCAGTAAAATTTCGTTTAAAGGGAGATTTATTGGGGAACAAATTCAATCGAAATTTTTTACAAGTTTGACACAGGTGGGTACTCCTATTGCAATTCTTTCTATTCTCCTCTTCATAGCCCAAAAAGGCGAAAGTATTGTACTAATTATTTACTTCTTTGCTTATTTTTTCATGGGAGCATTTATTTTTATCATCTTACTTCGAATTTTTGAGCCAATCAGTATATTAATATTCTTAAAATTAATTTATTGGAGAAAAAATCGCTTAGAACAGAAAAAACTAAAATATATTAACTCAAAAGAGAACATCAAATCTAAGATATCAAATAATACAATAGTAATTAGTTATAGCATAATAGCTGCCGTAATAGGGATTTTTATTAAATTTGGGGTATCATTTTTAATGGGAGGTTTAATCTCCAATGTACAACCCGAAAGTGATTTTTTAAGTCTGTCTTTAGTTTCAGAAACACCTAGTTTAGGCGTAATTTTTATAACAGAATTGCTAACTTTCATTAATTCCTTACAAGCAATCATTATAGTGTTTATTTTAGCATATTTATTTGCAAAATCTATTCAACTTAATGCGTTCAGTGGAATTTCGATTTTCTTTTTCTGTTTATTTCTAGTAATAATATCCTTCCTGTTGTATTTACTTGATCCAAAATTAAGCCCTACATATATAGGCCCTGATGCACAGTGGATAACGAGTGCACCTATTAATTTAGAGATATTAAACTTCAATTTCATAACTATGCGGACAGGATTTATGAATGCAGATTTTGAAAATAATATTGTATTGTCCATATTATCTTATCCATTTTTAGTATTACGCCCATTTGTGTCTTTTATTCTGTATGGATATTTAATTGCCTTCATAAATAAGAAGTTTATAACTAAAACAATTGTAAAAGAAGAAAAATACGTAGAAAGAACAACTTATTCAAGCATACAGGAAATGGTTACTTTCAAAGAATTCCAAAAACACCCAGAATATCTAATCACAATCAATGATTTGGATACAACTACTATAAATGATGTTAATTTGAAAAATCTATTGTTAAAATTAGAAAATAGCAATGGTTTAACGGGCGAAGAATTAACTTCTCTTTACAATTCCTTATATAAATCACAAAATTTGCATGATTTACTCAAAGATTTAACTGAAAAGAAAGTAATTTCATGGTGGGTTCCAGAATTTTCATTTACCCATGAAAAAGCGAGATTAGATGGACTTTATATACTTTATATTGATGGAAGAGATCTATTTTACTACAATTTCAGAGGAGATAAAGGATCACCTGTAGATCCTGCATTAGTAAGCGGTATGTTTAGTGCATTAACAGGTTTTATACAAGAAACTACTAGAAGTAGTGATTTGCTTAGAGGCATAGATAGCGGTGAAAAAAAAGTAATCTTAGAATACTCAGAGAATTTTCCCTTCTATACGTCAATAATTGCGGATCGAGCAACTGACACTAAACGTATCGCTTTGAATAGTACAATTAAAGATTTTGAAGAAAAACATGGGGAAATTCTCGAAAATTGGAGCGGAAATATGGGCTT
>JAUWOE010000168.1 GCA_030612265.1 Promethearchaeum sp. | reverse complement strand
CATTATTGGTGCCATGAAAACAATCTGCATCATAATCGCTCCAAAAAAACTTGCTCCCATTGAAATCCATGAAGCAATTGCGTAATTTTTCATGGATTTACCAAGTCGGAAGAAATCTTCCCAATGGTGTTGATATGCTGTATTAATATTTGAAGACATTTAATAATATAATCAACAATAATGTATTTATATTTTTGGGTAAAATGATATAATTAAAATTAATCGAGTTAAATTTTATTAATCTAAAATCCTAAATAAAATGGAACAGTTTCATTAAAAATATTCATAATTTCAGGGAATGGATTAATTTTATTTAAAATCATTGTATAGTCTACAGGAAATTAATGAGAATACAAAAATATTAATAAAATTCACGCAAAAAGGTTAATGGATATATGTTAGAATTGATTAAAATTATAACATAGTAAAAAAAAAATTATAAAAGTTTCCGCCCGCATATGGCGCAGAATATTGAGTGTTTATCATCTAATTTTGCGCCGCAATAAGAGCAGAATCCCTCACCTTTTGGTTTCATAGTTGTGTTACCCATATAACTGGAATTTAGATTTGGAGTAGTAGTTGCTGCCCCCGATTGTTGTAAAGTTCTATTGTTTGAGGATTGTGGGAAAGCAGCGCCTTGAGACAATTTGTAATTTCCATATCCATCAAAGAACTCTATAATACCTTTGCCAGCTTTCATAAATCCGATTAGAAATAGAATCGTTCCAATCGAACCGAAAAAAATAGCGATAATTTTGCCTATTTTCATGAAATTAGTACCTTCGGCAATATTTCCAGCGTAAGGATTTTGGTAATTTGCTATTTTAATTCTTTGTCCCCATCTATCGAAAGCAAGAACAGAGCAAACTTGGAGAGTAACTAATAGTATCACAATAATAAATGAAACGATGATGAATCCAAGAAAGAGCATCATAAAACCATAAAGGCCTCTTTCATCCATATAGAACACCGCCATAAAACCTCCACCAAAAAGGAAGAGAAAAAAACCAGGAATTATTATCAAAATCGTAATAAACGATATAATCAATACCCACATTTCCATTTTGTATGCTTTCTGGAGATCGATGTCATTTGTATATTCCCCAACTTTTTTCAGTTGTATTAAATAGTGGATGTGGGTTATAAAATGGTAAATACTAATTGCGAGTGCAGCGATTATAAAAAAAATTATTATTCCAATCATTCCCATTATTATAGCGATTGGATCATCTAATGAATTTGAATTCATAGCGGCAAACGCAGGAATCATAAGAGCAAATTGCATTATGAAGTACCCAAAAAAACTTGATCCCATTGAAATCCAGGTAGCAATTGCGTACCTTCTCATCGATTTACCAAGTAAGGAGAAATCCTCCCAGTATTGAAGATATGCAGTATTAGAATTTGATGTCATTTAATAATATAATCAACAATAATGTATTTATATCTTTGGATAAAATGATATTGTTGGATTTTTTCGGTCTAAAACACAGATAATCTATAATGCTAAAAAATATAGGAGTATTTTTTAAAGAATATAATAAGAAATTAAATTAAAATAATAAACTTAAAATTAAGGGAAATTATTTAATACACAAAATTAAAAAAAGATATACAAAAATGCCGTTAAAATGTTTGCTAATTAGTGACGATTCAGGAATTCCTTTCTATTCGCGTGAGTTCGATTTTGAGGGTATTGATCCTACTCTATTAAGTGGATTACTTTCTGCTGTTGGAACCATAGGAAAAACATTATTCAAGCAGGACATTGCAACAATTGTTTTTGGAGAAAATATTCAACCCAAAAATGCAAGCAAAATCATCGTTATTTCGAAGGAGTTTTTCCAAATTAAGAAACAAATTTTTTTTGTTTTCTTTTATCATGGAGAGCAGAATATGAAACAATTACGAAAATTAGCTACTACAATATTCATGGAAGCTAAACAATCCTTTAGAGATCGAGCACCCGAAACTCGACAACTTCGACAAATAATAGATCGCTTAATTGAATTAAAATTTGACGGTTTAAAGGGATGGTAATCCAATTTTTTTTAAAAGTCTTCTTCAGATTCTTCTTCTAACAGGTTAAATTGTCGTAATAGATCTTTAACTGTATTAGACGATTTTTGGACCATCTCATTTTCACCCAATTGAGTGTTTTCAAGGATTTGGTCACCAAATTCAACAAAAGCTTTAATTGCTGCAACATTAAATTCATTTACTTGCATCTGGGTTTTTTCAATGAATTCCCGACCGGATTCTCCGAACACATTTTCTGTAAAATCCAAAAAAGCCTCATTTAATTTTTCCATTGTATTTTTCTCATTTTCTTCAGTCATCTTTACTTTCTCCTACTTAATTATGAAAATATTTATGATATAAAAAATATTATGATTTATAAAAAATAATTTCAGTTTGAATTGTACAAATTTTGAATCGGTGAAAATATGGCGACCCTTATTGTATTATTTATGCAGATCATTGTTTATAGTTCACTAGGGATTATAATCATTGCATTAATGGCAAAAGGGATTCAATCCATGATTATCAATTATAAAAATAGGGAAAAAACAAAAGCAAACCAGGGGTTTGAATCAACCTATGGTGAACCGTTTAATTTGGTAATAATGGCAATAATTATTATAATAGTTATTTTTATGATTAATATTAAGGTTGGATTTCAGTGGACACTTAGAAAACAAGATCATCCTGCGATTATTTTATCTTCAATTCCTGCTGCCTATGTGCTAATTGGGATTATTGTTAATATTATCCAATATTCTCGGGGTGTGAAAAAACCTAAGATTATTAGCAATCCAATTGTAAATGCTCTTGAAATATCGGGAGAAATAAAGCAAAAAATCGATTTTAGAAGGAAATTTTGGCATATTTTTGTTTTTATTTTGGTTATTTCAATCTTATTTTTAATTAGGCAATATTTGGTTTCTCAAACTAACGGGACATTATGGGTTGAGCATTATCAACAACTTTTAGATGGTTTTTTCGATTATACAGATGGAACCAGTTTTATTGATAATATTTTTATCAGAAAAACACCACCTATGGGACAGAGCACAATAATCATTTTTATGTACGGTATGGTTATATTTATGTTCACCATCGAGCTTACAAGATTATCTGGTCATGTATTTTTTCTATTTCAAAAGAAAGTTCAATCTATAATGCGCGAAAAGGAAAAAAATACTTTTGGTTCATATACTCATTTTGCAACAGGTTTTCTTCTAGCAGCCTGGATTTTACCCCCGTTTCCATTTTTAGCTGCAATGTGTTTAGGATCCTTTGCAGATCCTATTGCCAGTATAATTGGAATAAAATTTGGACGTAAAAGGTATTCTTGGAATGGAAAATCGATTGAAGGTACTATAGCAGGGATGATAACAGCATTTATTTCTATGGTATTTTTTGTGGGATGGATTTATGCTTTAATTGGAAGTATAGTAGTTTTTGCAATCATTGATATAATTACTCCAAAACCTTTGAGGATTTCTGATAATATTTTAATGCCATTAATTATAACCCCAATTTTCGTGCTTTTAACTGCTTTAGGAATTCCTTATATTCCATTAATTTAATTTTATAGTAAAAACATAATCTTTTTTATATTAAAAACAATAGAAAATTAGAGGTTTATTTCATGAATATCTGGGATTGGGAATTAGAGATAGAACACGTCATATATTTATTTGTTGGAGCAATATCTTGGCTAGGTTTATCCTTATGGAGCAATTTTACGTTGAATATGCTTTATGATCCACTTCCCGCAGCAATTCATACTTTTATAATTGTTTGTTTTTGGGTTGGTGGCGGAGGAATTTTATTTGGAATAATTTTGATAGTTATAACCGCCGGAGATTAATTTTTTCAAAGATTTTTAGAAATCTGTGAAATTTGTGAATTTTATGAATTATAAAGATTTTTTGGGTTTAATTCATACAACTGAAAATTATATAAATGAAAACTCAAAAGTTCTCTTTCAAATCTGTTTGGAGCAAATAAATTTAAAATTAGATAAAGAAGACCTAATAGAATTATTAAGCAAAGAGTTTGTTCCAATTTATTTGCAATTATTAAAAATTTTTCAAAAAAGGAAAGATACGGTATTTTTAGGGATAGCAGGGGTCAACGGTTCAGGAAAAACAACATTAGCCAGTTTTTTATCCTTACTTCTTCAAAAGGAAGGGTATTATACGATTAATTTTTCCATGGATGATCTATATCCAACTAAAGAAGAGAGGTTAGAACTCGCGAATAATATTGATCCTTCTTTAGAAACGCGCTTAATGTACGATAATACCCTTGTAAAGAGAATATTCGAATCCTTGCATAACTGGAAAGATATAATATCAATTCCAAAATTTGATAAAAGCATAGATGACAGATTTCCAGAAAATAAATGGCATGTAGTAGAGAAAAAACCTGACTTTGTTATAATTGAAGGTGTTTTTACATTTGCACAACCAATTTCTGCAGAGGATTTATCTAAAATTGACCACTACATCAATTCTAAAGTAAATGAATTAAGTAGTTCTTATAATTTCATGGATTTTAAAATTGCTCTATTAGCAGAGTCGGTCGAAAATGTTATTCAATTTCGTAAACAACAAGAAATAGAACTCAGAAAAGAAAAGGGAAATAATTTTGGAATGACGCCACAAGAGGTTGAAAGATTTATACTCTATTTTAAAACATACCTTCAGCGATATACTTGGCCTTTAGAAAATAATCCAATTATTGATTTTGTTTATATTTTTAATTCTAAAAGAAAAATAACTAAGATTTCATCACCAAAATCTAATTTTAGTTATCAATTATCACAGAAATCGTCTTGAAACATACAATTTTTTAATAAATCTTGAGCTTCGGGAGAAGATTCAATAATTTTCTTTTCTCTATCTTTTATAACCATTCGTTCACTACGCAATATATTTGCTTTCTTATGGGCTCGAACAGCCATAAAAATCCCCCATGTCATAAGGATTCCTATGAAAACATATAAAATAATGTTCGTCCATAATGGTGCTTCGAAATGTAATGATGATGATAAATATACGATACTTGTTGGAGGGCCAATTAAGATTAAGGCTAATCCAGTTCTAAATTCTGCTAAGGCAGTTCGTTCTTCAGCAAGAAAATTTCTTTCTAGTGCAAATAATGTTCGCATTCTAGCCAACATCATGGACTCGTCTTTTTTGTCACTCATTGGAATTACACCCATATTCTATTAAAAAATATGAACTAATATTTCTATTTTTTCTGTGAAATATTAATCAATTGATTAAAAAATCAAAGTAAATAAATATCTATTGTTTATTCAATGTTTCACCCAAAATCTATTCAAGATCTTTTCACAGAAAAATCTCAAAAATCTTTAATTTTGACCGGAAATGAAGCTTATGCTAGAGGCCTATTTGAAGCAGGAACTCAATTTTTAGCAACATATCCAGGAACACCGACTTCAGAAATCGGAGATATTTGGGAAAAATACGAAAAAACAAATCCATTAGTAAAGTTCGACCTATCTTTAAATGAAACTGTAGCATTTGAAGCTGCAGTTGGTGCAAGTTGGAGTGGAGTGCGAGCCGCAGTTTCGTTTAAACATCTTGGAATGAATTTAATTGCAGACGCACTTCATTCCGTTATGTATTCGGGAATAGATGGAAAAAGAAAAGCCGGATTAGTAATAATTTGTGGTGGAGATCCTGAAATTTCTTCTTCAACTAATGCTGAAGATGTAAGAATTTTTTCTTTTCACTCAAAACTTCCAATTTTGGAACCATCTTCTATTCAAGAATGCAAAGATTTTGTCAAATTAGCCTTTAAGTTATCAGAAACTTGGGATCTTCCCGTTCTCATATATTCTCCTAGTAGATTAAATCATGCATCTGGAATAGTGAATCTATATAACCCCGATCATAAGCTAAAAAATGATTTTGAGCTATTTTTCAAGAAAGATTTTGATAAATACTTGAATGCAATTCATTGGGCAAGAAAACACCAAAAAGACTTAAACTCACGGATTATGCAAATTAAAGAAGAGAGCATTTCTAACGATAATTTTGAAGATTCCTATATGAAAAGAGGAAGTTCAAATACAAAATTACATATACTAAAGCAAATTTCAATTAGTTCTAATAAACAACCTATTAAAACCGAATCTAAAAATGTTGGAATTATAACAAGCGGAATATCTTGGGCATATATTGAAGAACTTTGTGCCAACATGAAGGCAGATATCCCTCGATTAAGAATCCTATTAACTTATCCAGTAAAAACAGCTCCAATTTTAGAATTTATTAAAGAATTTAACTTAGATTTCTTGATAATTGTAGAAGAACAAGAATCATTTCTAGAACTTCAAATCAAAAACATACTCTATGATAATGGCTTATTAATTCCAATCCTCGGAAAACAGATATTTCCAGAGGATGGAGCATTATCTCTTGATATTATTATACAATCTTTAGGTAATATGATTAAAATACATAAAGAAACGTTTTATTTTAAGAAATTTAATCAATATATAAAGAAAATACCTAAGAAAATTACCGAATTACAGCAAAATCTCCCTATTAGAGAACCTACTTTTTGCCCAGGATGTTCTCATCGCAACGTCTTTTATGCCTTAAGAAAAGCCGTAGATAAATACCAGAAAGAATCTGGGCGTGAACCAATCTTCGGAGGAGATATCGGCTGTTATACCCTTAGTATGTCCAAACCTTATAGCACAATGGATTGGTTAATATGTATGGGTGCTGGAGTTGGTATTGCAAATGGAGTAGCTAGGGTTGTAAATCAAGAAAAGCAACATATTATCGCGATGATAGGCGATAGTACCTTTTTTCACTCTGGAATCCAACCGATATACAACCTTGCAAAAGATAATTCGGATGTTTTGGTCATAATATTGGATAATTATTTCTGTTCAATGACAGGGCATCAATTATCACCATCTACTCCAGCAGATCTACTACAATTGGGAAATGAACAAGGTATTAATTATCATAATTTTTCGATTCTGGAAATTTTAAGGACAATGGGAGATTTTCCAGTTGAAATCATGGATGGTTATTCAATTAATCAGATGAATTCACAATTTCAGGAATTATTCACTAAATCAGGATTAAAATTCGCTTTGGTTAATGCAGAATGTGCTTTAAATAAAAGTAGACGGCAAAAAAGAAGTAATAAACCAAAAGAAAAACAATTTTCTCAATATGTAGTGCAAATTGAAGATACATGCACTAAATGTAATGAATGTTTTGAGAGACTTGCTTGTACGGCTATTCAAAAATATGGAGACATTTATCAAATTGATAGCTCAAGATGTATTGGTGAAAATTGTTTATCCTGTATAGAAATTTGTCCTGTAAATGCTATAGTTAAAAAGAAAAGGGATGAACAAAAGTAATGATTAAAGATGGCTTTTACAACATAATGATAGTTGGTGTTGGTGGACAAGGTGTCATGACTATGGGAAAATTTTTCCGTGAATATGCCATGCGTTTATCAAATCTAAAAAGCTTAGTCTCAATCGAAAATCGTGGCGTTTCTCAGCGAGAAGGTTCTACATATTGTCTAGTTCGTTATTTCTTTAAAAATAATAAATCGGATATTCAAGAAAACTCTCAGTATATTGCACCAGTTCCGTCAAACCAAAGTATTAATTTAATGATAGCTCTTGAACCATTAGAATTGATACGAAACCTTCAATATATTCATCCCAATGCAGCCCTTTTTATTAATAATTTCCCCATTATCCCAAAAAGTAGTATAACAGATAAAAATATTACATATCCTGATATAGATTCAGCGGTTGAAAAAATCCAAAAATTTTATCCAAATATCATTTTAAATATAAAAAACTATACTAAAATCGCACAAAATAAGAAAGGAAAATCTATATACGCTAATAATTTAATCCTTCAAGATATTTCAGAAAAATTACAAGATATCTTTCGAAAAGATTTGTTCAACAAGGTTTTGAGAGCTTTTTTTAAAAATTATTGATAGTTTTTTAGAGAATTCAATCAAATTTCTCGAATACATGAGTTCCTAGAATATTCAAATAATTTTTTACTTTGAATTTATAATATTATTGTGAAAAATGGCAATGATCATTTAATAATAGATCACTGACATGATAAGAATGGGGCTTCGACTTAATTCTATGCTTCTTTCATTTTTTTCTTGAATTCATAAGATAAATCTTTTACTTCTAAGCATGA
>JAUWOE010000257.1 GCA_030612265.1 Promethearchaeum sp. | reverse complement strand
CATGGAGAACAGATTGTTTATATAAATCCAAAAAATAATCGAGGAGAAATAGAATTAATCCTACGTTCTTGTGATCAATCTAAGGCACGACTTTTTATACGCGGAAATCGTCGAAGCATGGATACTTGGGTTATTGTTGTGAATAATCGGGAAAGATGGGTTAGAAAAATGATTGAATTAGATGAATACATCAAAAACTTAGAATTGAATCCGACAACAAGATCTTAAGAAAAAAAAAGGGAAAAGAATAAACACAACTCTCTTTGCGATAGTTATAAAGTTAACAAAAATCATAAATTTAATGATCTGTATAATTTTCGATACCTTGAACAGACATTTACGGGTTTTTTATAGCTATCCTTTTTATTTTCCCTTATTCTTTTTCTCTGTTTGTGATTAGACACGAATCCATCGAAATCATCAATATACCCTATAAGGTTCTCTTCTTTGATGTCAGATTCTTTTTGAAATTTTTTCTCATAAACCGAACACAGTTCTTCAAAGATATGATCCGTAAGAAGAAAAGTGATTGATGGGTTTTTCTCAAACATCGCGTTTATCTCATTTTTCTGTAAAGATTTCTCTTCCTCAATCAAATGCACAAAAATATTAGTATCCAACAATATCATCGAATCCGCAGGAAGCATGTCAATATCTTGGGGCCAATAGCAATCATAATCGAGATAGGTGGTAATTTGTGTAAGCAGGTGGTGATCATAAGAAACCAGTCCAAACCCGTTCTCGGCAGCAATGTAGGCAAGTGCAAAATCATCAAAGGAAAAAGATAACGGGTGGTAGGGATTATCTTTACCAATGAATTCGTAATGTTCACTGTAGCTATCGTATTTGAAAAATGGAACACTGAGATGGCAGATATTGCTTAAAATCGACCCATGCAAATTCATCTGACGTAATCTGGAGAGAATCTTTGGACGATTGTACAAAGAGCGGATCACTAAATGTTTGTTGATATCTTCGATGAATTTTAAGCTTGTCATATCAAATAATAAACGATTTTTTATTATTTAAATCACGAAAAATTCTTGATTTTATTCTGCAAGCTGAATGAAAAAATAAAATTTGTTAAAACTAGAAAGGACACTTGTGAAACTCTCGATTTGATCCTTTGTGCAAAATTACTTGATTTGACTTCAAAAACAACGATCTCTTTATCATGTTCGAGGAAAGTCGGGAACATTAAAAACCATAAAATTAAGCAGAACAAATAAAACCATTCCCATAATGGAAAGAATGCACTGAAAGATTCGAAAATGGATGATATTACCATGAAGAAAAAACCAATATCAAGAAGAATGTAGAGAATTCTAATTTTATTGCGGTTTTTGATTAGGTAGTGGTAATTCGAGGAGTTTTTGTTTTTTAATTCCAAACTAATTATGACCAGGTTCAGATTGATCATAATAAAATAACCGAAAAAACAGACAAATGCACATATTCCGTGCAGAGGCTTAATATCTTCGGGAAAAACACCTATAAAAACAAATCCTGTTGTTGCAATCAGTCCGCATGCTTTCGATATTTCTGATAAATTGTTTGAAATGGATTTTAGCTTATTACTGATGAACATCATATCGGGAAATTTGAGTAGAGCGATGATGATAATCCCGGATCTCCAGAAAATATTTCCAATTGGATTTCTTAAAACACTCCCTTGACTGCTGATTGTGTGATTCCAGAAAAAAAAATTGTCGGGAAAAAAGAGTTGGGATAAAATTGAGATAGAGATCATAAGTGTTGTAGAAAAATAAATAGATTTGAAGTAAATTTTCGAGTTAGATTTCCCTATAATGAATTTGATCAAAGTCGGTTTTGAAAGCATACAGATTTTAGAAAGTATGAATATATAATATCACATTGAAATTTTGGTTTTAAATATAATTATCTTCTAAGGCTCTTATGTCTTCTATTACTAAGTTACCAATTCAAGAAAATTCATTAAAAAAAATCATAAAATACTCTAAAAACCAATCAATCGCCAGATTTTATGATTACATAGCCTATCCAGATTGGTTCAAATTGAGAATGAAACCAATCTTCGAACAACACAGGAAGAAAAACGATGGATTCGTGTTTATGATGGTTGATCCTAATCACAATGACATATCGTTGGGATCCATCTACTGTGAATTAAAACCCAAGCACATCAGTAAAGGTAAACAGATACCGATTTTTGGGTGGCTAAATGCAGATAGTAAGAAAATTGCAAAAAATCTACTAACTCACGTTGAAAATTTTGCCAAAATCAAAGGATATAACGAAATTCGTGGGCCACTTAATATGCCGAAGATGTTCGGGTGGGGCGCGCGGGTTGAATATTTCAATTGTCCTATGTATTGGGAAACACCACACAATCGCCCTGAAATACCGAAATGGATCGAATCTTGCGGATATAAACCCGATACCGAATACATCACGCTTGGTCTTACCAATCTTTTAGAGGTAGAAAATCCATATCCTGAGCTTGAAATTGTGTCATACCCGATTAAGGAACTTTTTGCTAACAACGAAATGATGGAAAAGCTCCAACAACTTATCGAACGCAATTTTAGCGGTTTTTTACCTGATATTTCTACCGATAAGGGAAGATTCGGGGAGATGGGAAAATTACTGATGGAAACGGGGCATGGACAAGATTTCTACATTCTTGCTATAAATAAGGAAACTCAAGATTTGATTGGATTTATTGTTGAAGTGCCGAACATTTTCGAGCAATGGGCGGGAAACAAACTAAAAAATACCGTTGTTGACACGGTAATCGTGGATGAAAAATACCGGGGTGCCTACTTCTTTTTCTTCCTATTCAATGAAATTTATAAGAAATTAACCCAAAAAGGCATTGATGGTATTGTGAGCGGGCTTATTTGGTCGAAAAACATCCCTGCAATAAAAACATTTACCAAGATAGGAAAGCAAATTCAAAAAACCGTGGTGTTTCAGAAATCTTTGTAGTTTTTTTTATATTAATACATCTAAAAATGAGTAAAATTGAGCACTGTCGAGTTAAAGAATAAAGTTATCTGGGAAGAAATTTTTTCTTGCCCCCTGTCTATTAGAAGAGGATTTGAAAAATTAAAAGAAACAGCACATCAATACAAGGCAAACGGATATACCACCGGGATTAAAAGCCAATATGATTTCGATGAACGTTTTTTAGAAGATTTTCATTATTTTATATCAAATCCAAAATGTTTAGAAAGAAATTTTGCACAAGCAGGGGGAATAGTGTATGAGTTTGGTTTAGAATGGTGCAAGCTAAAGTTCTCCAATATTACCAAAAAAATCTAAAAATCCCAAAAATCAATGTATTCCCAATATACAGGTAATCGTATAACATATTCTGAAAAACTGCAAATTAATAATTTAAAAAATACAATAATGTATGCACAATTCGATATTAAATATAACTACGCTTTCAGACCTACATGGCGTTAGAAACCAAGTTAAGAATACAAAACAAAACCCATAGAAAATCACTACCTAAAATGTGCAACTCGGTGGATGAATTCTATGCACTATATGACGAAGATGGGTTCATAATCGGCGATCAAGACCGACATCGGGATTACCACGTTAAAATGATCGAACCCAGAACATTGGAACACGCTAAAATAATTGTTTCAATGTATGAACAAATATACCAAGGCACCTATCCATATCGAGAAATGTTAGATCCCGAATATATCAGAAATTCCTTCGATGATCCTAACAATTATTGGGGTATTTTTAGGATAGATGAAGGCTCTCCAGAAGCGGGAACCGATGTGGGATGTTTTACGATAGTAAATGACTTTGAAACCCGAACATCCTATTTCAGAGGATTAAATGTTCTCCCTCAATACCAGAAAAAAGTCGGGGTTAGAGAACTCGCCACCTCCATGTGCGTTCGCTTTCTTAATTCAACCATCGGAAAAATTGATAAATGGTATATAGAAGCGCGCACCGCCCATAACGCAGTTCAATTTATTTCGCGATTAGCAGGATGCAAAACCCAAGCACTTTTTCTGAACAAAGATTATTTCATGGGCAAAAAGGAGTCCGATTGTTTGCAGGTAGCCTATTGGGATCGTGCGCTTGAAAACACCCGAGTAATTCCTGAATTTATACTTCCCGAAATTCTACCATTTTATTATCGCGCCCAACGGTTGCACAATTTACCTCATGCAAAACGGTTGGAAATGAATCCGATGGAACTAGATTTGAATTACTACGAAACTTTTAGGATTCTAACAAATGCTAAACTCTCGGCCATCAGAGATAAATATGGATATGTCTCAATTTCTGTTGAAGATCCGAAAACGGGGAGTTATCTAACAGCAATTCACACTGAATCTGTTAAGAACATCGAAAAAATAAAATATCAGTGCTCGGATGTATCGATTCTGGCAGGATTTTATTTGCTTCTAAAAAAATATGCAAAAAGCCAAAATATTGAATATGTTGAGTGGCAGGTTCCCGTTTCGGACGGAATGCTCTGTAAATTTTTAATCGGGCAAGAGTTCAAGATTTTAGGATACGTTCCAGCTTGGATTCCAAGTAAGGAGAATGCAGGGATGTGTGAGGATGCAGTAGTTTTTGCTTGGATCCTCGGTGAATTAAAAATCGATGACATTAAATTGCTACCTGAGGGTTATGAACTTTTGGATTTGATTAATATGAATGATGATATTCCGCAAGAACCTTTGGTTTTACCAGAGATTGAACGAATTTTTACCCCAATACGGATTAAAATTGTCTAATTTTTTTTATTATATTATATAATTCTATGGATAACTCCTTTCGAGATTATCTTAACTTTCCCGCTCAAATCCGAGATAAAATGGGTATAACCACGTTCCCCGCATAAATCGGGAAAAACCCAAACCTTACTAAAATATATTTGCGCGATTGTGTAAATCTTCGCTCTCTTCCTAAAGTACTTGCTTTTTTTCCATTGAAACACATTCAACTTTATAATAGCGGTCATCTCATTAAAAATGAAACCAATCTTCCAAAATCGCTTGTAAATTTTGTTCTAATCGATTGGTACTACGGAAATTTCGATTTTAATAATATAGGTAAAAGAAGAAGAAATCTTGATTTTGATTTAATTATTGATCGCCTCACTCTTGTTTATGAATGTCTCGAGACCAATGTTCTTACTGCATTAATTATGAATTTTCGGCGGAAAAAAAACCAAATTATAGGTTGTTGGAGCAATGAGCTGAAAAAAAATCCGATCAAAAACTTAAAAAGAAGTTTCATGATTTTATCAATAAAGTCTCCCCGAAAATTGAAATCCCTCAAGGAAAACTATTTCTATAATTTAAATAAAATATATAATTCTAAGCCAAAAATGTGAAGAACTGAAATGCCA
>JAUWOE010000159.1 GCA_030612265.1 Promethearchaeum sp. | reverse complement strand
TATGCAATAAACGATATCCGCTTTAAATTGATTGTTTAGAGTAATTTGGCTAAAAAGGGGTGAATAAACAACCTTAAAAGGGGTGAAAGAAAGACTTTAAAATGAATTACATAGATAATGATTTAAAGGCAGAGTAATTTTTTTTTTTATAATTCAGAAAAAACAAACTTAATTCTATTATTCTCTTAAGCATTTTATAAAAAGTGCAATTTCATTATAAATTTCTTGAGTAAACCTATCCACTAATAAATTATGACCTGCATTTTCATAAAACCTTATAAATTTGTTAGGATCTCTCCAATTTTTATATAATCGATGAACTGCAACGTGATCTACAACTGGATCTGAAGTTCCTTGAAGAATTAAGCATGGTATTTTTGTTCGAGGAATTAAAAAATGAGTATTATTAATAAGATTCAGTATATTTTTAAACATTCTAAGGGACATTTCTTTTAATCGAAAGTGATTATTTTTTGAGTAGTTTTTATATTCTTCAAAATAAGTGTCTTCTAATTTTTCTTCTAAAATCCTATGAACTGGATTCCCTTTTGAAAAAATTTGTCCAATTGAAATTAAAGGATGAAGAAACATATGTTTAAGCGCACTTTTAAGCCGCCATATTGGAGAAGCTAGAATAATTCCATCGATTTCTAAATTTTTATATTTTAATGCTACTTGCATTGCAATGAGCGATCCTATATCGAAACCAAAGAAATAAATTGGGATTTCATATTTCTGTTTATAATGATGCACTAGTTTATTGATATCGTCATAAATCTCTTGAAATGATTTACAATCTCCTAAATTTCCTCCAGCATTTCCTCCTGTCCGGCCATGTCCCCGATAATCTAAACTTACAACTGTTGCTCCGAGTGGATTTAATGCATCTGCTAGTAGATAAAATGTATCTGAACAACCATATGTTTCATGAAATGCGAAAATTAGAACTTTTGGTGTTTTTTCCCCGTCTTTAAGTATTGCAGGCCATTCTTGATAGAAAAATCGAAGCCCACCATTTAATTCAAAGAAAAATTCGGAAGCCATGCGATCGCTGGAACTGTTATTATTAATTACTTGGCGCAAATTTTTAAGGTTTTTATAATACTTGCGGATTTCTTTTTCACTTAATCCTTTCGTACCCAAGAAATGGCTGCTGATTGTGGATTTCACCGTGATCACTTGATTTTTCAATTAACTATTAGTAACTATTTTATTCATAAATAATTATTTGTCAGTTTGCCAAAAATGATGAACAATATCATCCTTAAACTTATAAAGAAAATGCTTTAAACCTTTCGTATCTTGATAAATTTGACAATATTTTGGAGGAGAGGGATAAACTTTATCATCTTTCCAAAAAATATTAAATTCTGATGAGTTATCCTCTAAAATCCAAGCAGTAATTTGATATTTGTTATTTATTTTTTGTGATCCCAGAATAATTATTTTATCAGAAAATGTTCCATCATCATCTTTAAGTCTTGTTGCATCAAAGTCTCCTTTTTTATCTATATTTAACAGTGAAAATCTATCTGATTCATACCAAGTTGAACCAAAATCTGATGAAATATAACTAGTAATTGATTTCTGATTTGAAATCCAACATAATAATCTTAAATTATCATTTTTTTCTTCTAAAATGACTGGAGAATATGAACCAAGAATTTCTTTTCCATCCTCAAATTCTTCATCAGGTTCAATATAAAGTGAAAGATGCCAATTTTTTCCATTATCATCAGAAATTATAACCAAAGAGCGCTTTACGAGTTCATTCTCAACTGGTATTAAGATATTTCCAGCTTTTATTCCTTTTGAAAGAAGAATTGGATTTGAATGAAGTTTCCATGATGAAAAGTCATGAGAAATTAATTTTGGTTTATGTTCCCAGCTCTTTCCATAATTATATGAAGACAATAAGAATAGATCGAGTAGATTTTCCGAATTTAAGCTGTTAAATATTAAAACTAAATCTCCTTTGTTATCGAAAAATAAGGAAATAGCTGATATTTGCGAATACTTGTTAAAAAATTGATCAAAATCTTTTGAATTTTGAGATATTTCATCGGTCCAAGCATCTTTATCAGATTTTTTTTCCATGAATCTAATTTTCTTATTTTTATCAGTTATGTATGTTAAAAACCATTCACCATGAGGAAATTCAATAAAATTAAATGATTCACAATTAGAACCCTTTAATTCTATTTTTTCGAATAAAAATTCATCCATTATAATCCCTTTGTTATAATATTAAAAATTAATAAACAAAAAACCATTTTTAAAGCGTTTTATAATT
The DNA here is from genome assembly GCA_030612265.1 of Promethearchaeum sp. GTDB lineage: Archaea > Asgardarchaeota > Lokiarchaeia > Sigyniarchaeales > Promethearchaeaceae > Promethearchaeum. The sequence continues at coordinate 6,377 of JAUWOE010000159.1, read as the reverse complement.
CATTCGTCATTGGCGCGTTCAGGATCAAATCCAAGTAATTTACAATTATTGATTTCTTTCTTTAAAAATTCACGAATAGCCAATCGAATTGCCTCAGAACGCGATGGCACCATTCCAATATCCTGAATTTTTTCTAGATTTCTAACATATATCTCAGGTAACGCAATTGTTATGTTCTTCATCTTCTGCCGACCATGAGTCATTTTTAATTTCGCTCTCCGTTATTTATTTATGTAATATACTGCGTAATACCTTCCAATTTTTAAATATTGCAAAAATTTTAATATTTAAAATTGTTAATACATAAAATGTCTTTTTCAAAAGGCATTATGTAAGATAATACGCACTTTCCTCCCGCAAATATAATAATGTCCTAAGAATTTATAAAATTTCTGAATTCCACTTAATTAAACTTTCTGCTCAGCGAAAAGTTTTATATTTAAAGAAATTGGTAAGAAGCAGATAGATTTTAAATGAATATCGTTAATAACGGATTAATTAAGTTTTTTTAAAAAAAAGTCCATTCTATTAATAAATTTTTAAAATATAAAATACAATTAATAAACATTCATCGAAAATTTAATTAAAAGGTAAAATCAACTAAACTTAAAAAAAAGGGAGAACTGCAATTAAAATGTCTGAAGAAGAAGAAGAAACACTCGAAGATATCCTCAAAAATCTATTGGCTTCAATACCAGAAGTTCAATCCGCTGCCGTAGTAAGTATAGAAGGTCTCCCAATTGCCAGCGCACTTCCCCCTGATGTTGATGAAACGAGAATAGCTGCCATGACTGCTGCAATCTTGTCCCTCGCTGAAAGAGCCGCACAAGAGTTTGGGAAGGGTTTATTCGAACAAGTCTTTGTACGGGGGCAAAATGGCTACGTTCTAACAATGGCCGCTGGTCAAAATGCAGTACTTACCATTTCTACAACGAAGAATGTTAAATTAGGTCTAATTTTTCTGGATACTAAGCGAACTTGTGATAAAATTGCTAAATATCTTTAAATGGATGATTCTTTTAACCAATCAAACTGATCAACACCTATCGTAGCGAAAAAACGCTGTCGCTAATATACTCTTTTATTCCAATGCTAACTTCCAACGAAACAAATACTCGATTTCCTAGAATTACTTATGGCAATAACTTTTGTAGACCAAAAATCCAGATCCGCAAAGACATTTACACGAGAATCTAGCATCAATTTTTGTCGGCACGCTGTATTTCAAGATATTGAAAGGGGACAAACATTATGTAGAAAATGCGGTCTTGTTTTCGAAACTTCGGTTATTATGCCAAAGTGGAGTACACATAGGATTTACAATCAAGAAGGTTATCACATATCTAAAAATTCTCTAAATAATGAAAATCTCGCATTAAAGCGCGCGTTAAAATATGAAAGGAAAAAAGCATGGAAAGATCGAAAAAGGAAAATGGGAATATGGGAATTAAATCGATTAACATCTATTAACCAATTTGGACAGAATGTATTGAAAAATGCACAATATTTATTTGAAAAAGCAATAAACCTGGAAGAATTTAAATTCAAATATGTTACTTTGATTTCTCGCGTTTGTTTTTATTACTCGGCAAGATTTTACAGTTTTTCAATATTAGTTAGAGAATTATGTCAAGATAATAATTATTCTGTTAAACTCTTTAATAGATATTATTACATTTTAATTCAAAGGTTAAGATTAAAGGGAGTAAATACGAATCTAATTGACAATGTTTCTTTAATTTGTTCAAAATTAAAGTTAAGCGAGGAAGTAGTTCAGAAAGCTAAACATATCAGGAAAGAATTTATAGATAAAAAAAATATTAGCGGATTAAATAACTATGGAATAAATGCAGCCGCAATTTATTTAGCATGTAGAATTCTTCATAAAAATTTAAGTCAGAAAGTAATTTCTCGCGCAGCACGCGTATCAGATATTACATTAAGATCACGTCTAAGAAAGATGAGAGTGATATGCCAAAAAAGTAGTTAATCTATACGAAATAAATCTTATTATAAAGCTTGTATCGATAGATTGATTATTAATTATTAATTATTGTTCTTCTTTCGTGGTTAATTTTTGAAAATTTTCCATATAATCCGCAGTTTTTTGATCCCAGCTTGCTAATATTTCATCAATCTGGGGGATCAACCGGTCACGTTCTTTGTATTCCAAATAATTTTTCATAATTTTGAAAATATTTATCATATTGTTTCCCTGATCCAAGATTTTTAATGCCTCTTGCGATTGAGATTCTACTACTTGCGGTATTCGATGATTTTCTCCCTTCTTTATAAGAGTATTCAAATAACTACTTGTTCCGTTGTAAACCTCGTCCAATTTTTGTAGTGTAGATTCAGCATACCTTTGATATTCTAATACTATATCATCGCCTCTGGGAAATGCACGGGTTACCCACCTGACAAATTCCTGGGCATTCGAAATCAATGATTCATCTAAATCTAAACCCGTAAACTCAAATGGAACTATGTGGAAAGCTGCTTCCAAACCACGATTAGGGTCGTCGAGTCTAAAGTTTAGAAAACCCGTATCCATTTGCAATTGCTTAACAGGATCCCCTTTTCTTGACGGAACCTCAATTTGCTTTTGAAGACGAACAGGATTAAAGACTAAAGCAACCGCTAAAGGATTATTTGTTTGCCAAGCTAACTGGTTTTTAACATCATCTTGAGATAACATTAATTTTATTCCGGGATGAGAATGATACCATCCCACTATGTATTGAGGAGGATCTCTGACATAAAACTCATCACTTTCGATTGAAGCTGCAAGCGCGTAATCTTCCTCGTCGAATTCAACTTTGAGAATATGTCTTTGTTTTTTTGTATGTGTGAATGGGATGGCTTCTGTAACCATTACATCGTCCTCGTCAACGTATCCGTATAATAGGCCATATACCTCTGCCCATTCCTCTTCAGGAATCTTTACATTGGCGTATCTCACGGTTGTGGCAATTATTGTTTTGTAAATTTCAAGATTTAGTTTAATTTTTCCTCTCGGTGAAACCATAATTTATCTAAATTTTATCTAGAATTTTAATGTTAAATAAATGACGATAGAAAAGATATAGAAAAAAATTTAAGGCTATAAACGAAAATAAAGCTTATTAAATAAAAAGAGAGTTTTTCAATATAATTGAAAAATAATTAAAGAGCGAAAGGTATAAAATGAGCGAAAAACAAGATTTCACACCATTAACACCGCAATTAGGCATCGCGGGCAGTTCGTATCAACTACAAATGGGGAAAGTAAACGGTTACTGGGCAATAAGACTAGTTAAAGGTAGTAATGTGTTAGCTAGTAAAGTCTATAAAAAAAACCCTGATGAAATTCCACTGGGAAACCATCTTACGGGCTGGGTTTTAAGTGTAATTGCAATTCCGAATATAAATCCATACCAAATCCAAAAAACAATAGGATTTATTCGCCAAAAAGCAATGAGAGCTATTGAAGATCAAAAACACGCTAAGAAAACTGCGGGTAAAGCAGAAAGTAAATCAGTTACCTTGGATAAAGTTCCAGAAAATGTTCAAGTTAAACGACCTCAAGCATCGGGGTGGGTACAAGAAGATGAAAAACCATCTAAAGGAAAAACTGCCGCTGCGGATATGTCTCCTGCACTTGCTGCATCAAATTATTCCGCTACAGGAAAATCACAAGGTTCTGCAAATCATCGAGGAGGGGGTCTTAAAGCAATTCCATCTGGGAATGGATTTGTTCGTTCTGCTAAGAAACCTGAAGTAAATGCCAGCCAACAGCAAGGTGTATCATCCGATGAATTACAAGGGATTCTTAAACGTATTGATCAGCTTGAACATACAGTCAACGATTTAGAAACCGACAACATGGAACTAAGAAAAGAAATAAAATCATTAAAAAATTCAATTGGTAAAAAATAAAAATTTCATTCATTTAGGAAATTTCCATGCTTTTCCTATATTTTTTCATAATTTTCATTAATCTAGTTTTTATTTTTAATAATAAAATTAAAAGGAAATTAAGCGTTTTTTCTTTTAGAAGTGATATTTTATGGTAAGAGACGTCTCACAAGCTGAATTGAAAAAAATTATTCAAGAAAAAAAAATAACAATCGTCGATTGTTTTGCCCCTTGGTGTGGGCCATGTAAATCAATTTCAAAGGTTTTAGAAGCGAAGGTAGTTCCAAAGTTTGAAAATGATGATGATATAGCGATTGTAAAAATTAACATTGACAATAATCAAGACTTTGCCCAAGATTTACAAATCATGTCAATCCCCACAATGATGTTTTTCGTTGATGGAAAGCGCGTCCTTTTCCAAGGGGATGAAGGTAAGCAAGAAGATAGAATTGTAGGTTTTCATCCAAATATCGATGAAATTATCATCAATTTTGTTGAAAAAATAAGAAATCCGCCGAAAGAGCAGTAATTTATTTTTTTCATTTACTTACTTTTAACAATTTTAAGGATAGGTAATTCGGAGGCAATAATTTTTTGAAATTTTAAGGTATCACTTGTATATTTCGTGCAATAATTCTATCAATAGCAAAACGTGAATTTTTCACTTTAATAATTTGATTGTTATTATTTTGGTGGGATATTTCAATTCTCTGCCCTGGATATATTCCTAGCGAAATCATTTTATAGAATAATTTATCAGAGTAAAAAGTTATTCTATAGATTGTTGCTTGAGGTAAAGTATATTCATTTAAAGGAAATGATTTTATGTTTTTTGTTTGTTGCATAAAGATAAGCTGTTCAATTTCTCTGGAAGAGAGAGAATGTTCTAATATTGAAGCAATTTTATGACTATTTACAGGACTTATTGGATTTTGAAATGCATTTTCAATTGCTTGATGCTTTTTCGCAATAATCATTCCGTATGTTTCACCTTTTGGGGTTAGAGAAATATGACTGTCTCTAATTTTAATAAAAAGGTGTGTTTCCATTAAATCAAGAACTCTGCCAAGTTTTTTTGTATTTCCACATTGGTCTATTAGTTTAACTATAGGGAATGGTTGTATTCCTTGTTCAACGATTATTCGTAATATATCTTCTTGGAGTTCTTTGATATTTTTGGGACTATAATCGTAATTTCTAAATTTTTGATGGGTTCTTTTTCCAAATCCCCTATGTCTTCTTCTTGGCATTTATTATTTACCCTAATCATTTTATCCATTAATCTTAATTGAATATTAAAAAAAAAGGAAAAACAGAGTTAAGTTATTTAAACATTTATTTTTGTTGTTGAGTCCACATTTTGGAAGATTTCAAATTTATTCTTCCAAATTGCTAAAACTGGCATATTAATGATTAAGAGAACAATTTCCAGCCGAAATCCGGAATACCAAATATATTCATTAAGACTTTGAGTAAGAGCCGAATCAAGAAATTGTGCAATCCATATTAGAACATACAATAATCCAAGACCCAATATAATAAATGATCCTCCAATTGCAAAAGACCGTGCTTTAGGGCGATTCTGGTTGTAAATCATTAGTGATTTAATAAAGATTATTGTAAGTAATAATCCTATCATACCTTTTATAATATGATCGAACCAATTCCCTGAAAATTCCGAAACTCCAAATGGATCCCCTTCACTTGCAAATAGAATTGGGACATCAATCCAAATAGCCAATATTTCAAATATAAATATTGAAAAACTAAAAATGATATTCGCAATAACTATGATATTCAAGTACTTTAGTGGGGAATTATTACCATTGCTATTATTATTATTATTGTTATTTCTCATTAGAAATACACTCCTCCAATAAGTTGAACTAAAAATGCCATCAAATATGCTAAAACAAAAGCATATACAACACTAATAATTGTCCATTTCTTGGATCCTGTTTCCTTATAAATTGTACCGATTACGGCAACACATGGTGTGTATAATAACACAAAAACTAAATAGCTATATGCAATAATCGGAGAATTTCCCAAATTCTGAACAATTAATTGTCCTAAATTTGCAGCTCCTTCACTAACACCTAATAATAATCCAAATGAAGCGACTACAACTTCTTTTGCAATAAAACCAAAAATTAGACCGATTACTGCAATTACACCGAAGTTTAAAGGATTAAAGATTGGTTGACAGAATTCACCTACTTTATATAATAAGAAATCATTTATATCTACCCCTAATAGAAAAATTTGCAATATCCACATTATAACAATTGTAATGAATATAATTGTTCCCGCTTTTTTAATAAATTCGCGCCCCCTTTCCCACATATGAATCAAAGTATATTTTATTGTAGGTGAACGATAATCTCCTAATTCTAATATAAATGGGCTTCTTTTTCCTTTAAATATAAATTTACGAAATATAAGCGCAATAAGTATTGCCAATACGATTCCAATAATAT
>JAUWOE010000167.1 GCA_030612265.1 Promethearchaeum sp. | reverse complement strand
AGAAAATCCAGCAAAGAAATGGGGTTCAACTAATCCTGTGATAATTTTAATTGAAGCTTCTAAATAGTTTTTATTGATATAAATGGGAGTATTCATTGAATTGTCCCCTAAATATTCAAGCGATTGGTCGTCGTTAGCATCATGGTTGATAACATCATACCTAAAAAGTGCTTCTTTACCTACCATCTCCTTAATTTCATTAGGCATGCATTTTCTATGCATTCCATTCGCAATTAGAATTTTAATTTGTTCATCAAGAATATTTAATTCGTCAAAAACAACCGTTAGAGCATCTAAAATAATTGAACTAGGAATTGGTCTGGTAGAATCTGATATAACAACACAAATATTTCCCTCTTTTCTTTTAGCAAGGATTTCTTTAAGGGATTTGGATAATAAAGGATTAGAAAACGAACTTATCAAAGCTTGCTTTGGATTTTCTATAGGGGTCTCCTGTTTTGCTTGGATGAGATCTACTTTTAATTCGTCCGACAGGTTAAACTCAATTCTTTCTTGTCCATATGCAATGCTATATTTCATAATTTAAATTAAGCTTTCATTGATAAAGATTTTTGGAAAGAAAAATAATAAAAAAAATTGTCCTTTTGAAACAATTACTCCGATTTCTTAGCTTTTTGAGCCTCAAGTTGTTCCTTTACTGCTTTTAAACTATCTTCAAGGTATTTCACTTGATTTTCGAGATTTTTTGTATATGCTTCTTCATCATAGGAAACTGGGGTAGGATAAACTGGAGCATAATTTACAGGAGGATACATATTCCAACCACGACCAAGGCCTCTACCTCGTCCGTAGCCACGTCCACCTCCACGACCGCCTCCATAACCTCTTCCCCATCCCATTCCATCGTCAGTTAAATAACCAGGAGTGGGATATCCGCTACAAAATCCCAATCCTCGACCAGTTCTAGGGCCATATCCATTAGGTCCGTTTCTATCTCCACGGGGCATTATAAACACCTTTTTTAGAACGAAAATATATCGTTTTCAATTATATTTAAGCTAATTCATTAATTTAAAGTTATGCATAATTATTCATAATTCATAAATTAAAAATTTATGAACAATACTTGGAAAATTGATTAAGAATCATTTTATTTTTTTCTCAAGTTCTTCCTTCCTTTTTTCCATAATACCTGAGATTTCTGCCATATCTTTATCTGCATATTTGTAAATTGGTAACCACAATAATCCACTCCCAATTCCAAAGATGGCAATCGATAGTAATATTGCTCCCGATAAGGGCTTTGCTTCAAAGATTGTACCTTGCATGAAATCTACAAATGCTAACCCTACCCATGATCCGATAGCTCTTCCAAATGCATCAATAAATGAAGCCGCTGCAATCATAGTACCACGATGTTCTGGTAAATTAACATCTATCATTGATGAATAATGTAAAGCACCTACTGCCAATTCTAAATTCATTCCAATTCCTAAGATAATTCCCATTGCAAAAATTCCTATCCCAAAACCTATGGGTGATGCTTGAATCGTTCCATTGAGAAATGTGAGATTTGAAGCATCTGGAATGAATAAAAAGGCTATAAGTAAAAAAGGTAAATGTGCCCAGCCTAAGAACACCGCCAATTTTACTCGCCCAGTTGGTTTTCCATTTTTGACCATATTATCCCCTTTTTTTGGCCAGTAGAACATTCCTATTAATCCTCCTATAAGTACAGGTACTAAAAAGAGCATTAAATAAATTTTTGAAGATGTGTTCCTTAATTGACCAAATCCCATATCTATTGTTACCCAAATAACCAAAGAACCAACTATTAAACCGGAAAGAACGACATCAAAGAAGTTAATAACCAAAAAGAATGTAGTTTTTCGTTTCCAAATATATTTTAGATCAGAAAATTTGATGCTATAGAATTTTCCATATTCTACTTCATCATGTACTAAAATTCCTTCAAGCATTTTTTCTTTGGCAGCCCGTTTGGGTTCTTTAAGAAATATTACTAATATTAAACATCCTAAACCGATTAAAGCAAAGACTAAGAAAGGAGCTTGCCAAGAGGATCGAATAATTTCTGGTGAGTTCTGGTCTCTTATTGCTTGGATTTTCTCAATAAATTTAGTATCATTAACGTCAAGATCATATATAACTTTATTGAAAGCATCACAAAGAAGCGCACCAACTCCAACACCTACGAGTGATAAAGCACCCCAAATAGCGAAGGATAACCCTCTATCATCACTTGAAAATAAATCTGCCAATAAACTTAATGCTATTGCCGAAACAGCTCCTGCAGCGGAGGAGGCAATAACTCTGAATAAAAATAATTGCCAAAATTGATTAGAGAAACTAACTAGGATATCTCCAATAAACCAAACCAAAGTAGCAATAATGAGTAAATTCTTCCTGTTATATTTATCTGAAAAAAATCCGAAAGTAATCATAGAAAACGCTTTAAAAATTTGCGAAACAGCTAATAATGCCCCAAATGAGACCATATGAGTTTCCAATCTAAAATCTGTAACGATAAGAACTTCATTTATGATTAAAGTGGCATCATCAGAGCTAACAATAATTATTAAGGGAAGAAATAGCAAAATGGATTTATATTCAGTTAATAATTTCTCAAAAAAAGATATTATCTTTGAAAATGGTTTATTTCCAATTGGTTCCTCTTCGGTTGTTAGATTATTTTTTTCAAGTTGTTCTTTCATTTTTATTTACCTTCAATATACTCTCCAATATTTACCTTATTTTATAAACTCAATACAATACAATTTTTAAAAAGGGAGAAAAAACACAATATATTATTATGATAATCGAGAACGATGTAAATGAAAGTGTTCAATTACTTTCCAAATTAATTCAAAATAAATGTGTAAACCCTCCCGGAAATGAAATTGCAAACCTAAAAACTATCGAATCACACCTAAAATCTAAAGGAATTGAGTGTCAAATTTTTGAAAGCGCACCTAATAGAGGTAATTTACTAGCGCGTATAAAAGGTGCTGAAGATGGCCCCAAATTAATGTTTGGGCCCTCTCATGTAGATGTTGTACCAGTTCCAAACCCCGAAAAATGGTCTGCGGATCCTTTCGGCGGAGAAATTAAAGATGGTTTTGTATGGGGTCGTGGATCAATGGATATGTTGTTTATAGTGGTAACTCAAGTTCAAGCATTCGTAAAAATTTTTGAGGAAGGGATCCAAAAAGGAGAGTTAATTCTTTTTATTGTTTCTGATGAAGAAGCTGGGGGCACTTATGGAGTTAAATGGATGATGGAAAATCACCGTGATCTTATTAAAACTGATTATTGTATTTCTGAAATGGGTGGTGCTTTTCTGGCGGATGGTAAGGTTGTATTTATGATCGGTGAAAAAGGAGGAGCTTGGAAGAAAATAGAATTTAAAGGTACTCCTGGACACGGTTCAATGCCTTATGGAAGTAATAATGCTGTAGTAAAAGCATCAAAAGCTATTCTTCGAATTCAAAATTACTGTGATAATAAAATTCCTCTGACTACAGAGTATTTGGGATACCTTGCAGATGGTTTGGGCATGAGCAAAATCCAAAAATTTATGGTAACTACAAAATCCCTTCTACCGTTAACGTTGAAATTAATTGGGAAAAAGGATCCCGATACGGCCAAGATTATTCACAGTTTAAGTCGAATGACAATGTCTCCTAATATGGTAAAAGGAGGAATAAAAGCAAATATAATCGCTTCAAACGCATCAATTGTTGTTGATATCCGAACACTTCCTAGTCAAGATGATGAATATGTTTTAAGACACTTGAAGAAAGCTTTAGGGAATCTAGCAGAAGAAGCAGATATTACCCAAATTGAAGAAGAAGATGGAGGGGTAAATTCAAAAGGAAACGCAAGTGAACCAACATCAGATTTTGTTTCATTATTGGAAAAATCAGTTAGTATGGAGTTTCCTGGTTCAACATTGGTTCCCTTTTTAATGCCTGGTGTAACAGATATGAGATATTTTAGGGAGAAAGGGGTTCAATCTTACGGGTTTTCTTTGTTGGATCCAAAAACCACAGCTAAAGATATGGCAGGCCTTCCTCATGGGATAGATGAAAGAATTCGTGTAAAAACTGTTGAACTTACCCTAAAAGTTTATTATAATTTAGCAAAGCTTGCACTCTAAATTTATATCCATATCAGTATATTAAAAAAAATTTCAAGAATTTTTTATTTTTTATCCCAACCACCATTTTTTCTTAATTCTTTGATTTTTTGAGCTGCCATGTTCTTTAGAGACACGTAATCTGTTTTTTCAAGCCGATTAAGCGGTAGATCATTATATTCCAAAATAATTACTAAGGATGGTCTTTTATAGGCTGCTAGTCCTTTAGCGGCTTTATTAACTTCATTCTCAGATAAATTTTTACCTTTCTTCTTTTCTACAAAAGCTACAATTCCTTCACTAAATACTTCGTGTTCATGCCCAACCACACCGATATTTTCAACTTTATCTTTCAGGGCTGTCATTAGAAAGTTCTCCACTTCAGGAGGATATACGTTAAATCCTTTAGGTTTTATCATGAGTTTAGATCGACCAGCAAAATGCAAACTTTCATCATCATAAGAACCTAAATCACCTGTATAACACCAACCATCTTTACTTATTGTCTTTTTAGTGTTTTCTTTATCAGATACGTATCCCAAAAATAATTGTGGGCCCGAGAAGCAAATTTCACCGATTTCACCTTTAGGTTTTTCTTTTCCTGCTGTAAAATCATCATTCATGGGTTCTCTAATTGAAATCGGAGTAATCGACATAGCATATCCAATACCTTTTAGCATATCATCAACAGTTCCGTCAAGTGGAGTATAAGTGCAGAATCCGGAAAGTTCAGTTAAACCATCTCCAGAACCGAATTTCGGGGACATTAATTTCATCTTTTCCAAGAAAGGTCGTCCTACTGATTGCCCACCGTATAATGCAAATTTTAAAGATGACAGGTTATAAGTATTGTAATTGGGTAATCTCCATTCCAAGTTGAAGAGAGCGGGAATCTGACCAATGATAGTTACGTGATATTTCTGAATAGATTCAAGAGAAACATCTGGTTTGAATATTTCCATAACTACTACTTTCCCTCCCATAAAAAAGGGAGTCATTAGTTGTTCGGCTTGTCCTCCTACGTGGCTTGGGGGAAGATTGCAAAGCATAATATCGTTTTCTTCCATATTAAAACCAAGAGCTACGCATAGATTTTGGGTGGTAATCCCTTGATGAGATAGCAGCGCAGGTTTTGGATAACCGGTTGATCCAGTTGTGTAAATTACTTGACATCCATCAGTTTCTTGAATATTTCTGTGCATTTTATCAAAATCCTCCATTAGTTCCTTATGTTCACCATTTTTGATTTGGAGTGCTAAATTTTGAGCGTCTTTGGCAAATTCCCACGCTGAAATTATTTTAGCAGTTCCGATTTCCTCTATAACTTCATCAGGTTTGCTGAATTGAACAAAATATTCAATAAAATCAAGATTATCTCTAACAATTTCAGCTAATGCTGCTAAATCCGCGAAATCTGTATCACCCAAATGGAAGTATATCTTAGCTTTAACTAATGTTAAACAACGGATGACCTCAGTTGGTTTTAACCTGATATCTAGAGGAACATGAATTGCTCCGATTTTAAAACAAGCGTATTGTAGAAAAATATGTTCTGGTAAGAAAGGTAATGATGTTGCAATGAAATCTCCTTTTTTAACTCCCATTGAAATTAGTTTTAATGAAATAGAAGTAGCATTATCATCAAACTCTTTCCATGTATATTCTTGTTTGGTTTCTACAGCATAAAATGCAATTTCATTAGGTTTTTCTTTAGCCCATTTTTCAATAACCTCATGAACAAGATGCCTATCATAATAATCCTCCTCATACATCTTCCAAGTTACCATTGGAACGCCATTTTTATATTCTGGTTTGATTACCATTATTTTATCAACTCCATTAAATCCTTCTTACGAGGAATATATGCTCCCGGAAATAAATCCTTCAATTCTTGCACATTTGGCTGTCTACCATATTCACATATTTCAAAAGCTTCTGCTTTTGTTACTTTTACACTAGGATAACCTTTTTTCCACAACTTTCGATAATCTGTTAATATTCGCGAAAAGACAGCAATAATCATCATTTCTAAAACTTCAAGCCGATTTTGTATATCATAATCTTCCGGAATCATATCTTCTTGATTCATCGTCCATGGAATCCAATCCATCATTTGCGATTCATGATTAATTAAAGCTGCGGATTTTTGATTGTTTACATCCGAAACATCCAATAATACATTGGGCACAAATGCAGACGGTTTTTGAAAATCATCATATGCATAACAAATTATAGGCATTTTCCTTGAAGCTGGAACTGGGGTCTCAGGGCAATAGTGGGGAACAATTAACATATAACTTGCATCCATAACCAATTGACCTGTATATCTATGATCTCGATGGTAAGATGTCGGTCTGTGTGTTATTACGAGATCTGGGTCATATTTACGAATAACGTTTACTACTTTTTCAGTGTGTAGGCGATTTACATATACTTGGCCGTCATTAACATTTAGTGACTCATATTCTGCCCCTAGTGCTTGAGCTGAAGCCATAGCTTCTTTTTGGCGGATGGCGGCAAGTTCTATTGGATTTATCTTATAATGACCGATATTACCATTTGTAACTGAAACGAATTTAATTTTATGACCTAGAGCAGTTAGTTTTAAGGCTAAACCTCCAGTTAAAAGATCTGCATCATCTGGATGTGCACAAATCACCATAACTTTAAGGATCTTCTTTATATGTTTATCACGTGGATATATCCAAGGCGATTTTAGTGGCCATAAATTTTTATCGAATTTCTTTTCGTCCATATTTATCTGTCGGTTGTTAGATTAAAAAAAATTATGATTATGGAATCTCAAAAATATTAATCTTTGAAATTGTATTTAGCGCGTAATTTCCTCACTTTTTGACCAAAATCAGTTTTCATATCTGGAAGAATAAAATGAGGCTCAGGGGGATTAACTATATTGAGATGGCTGATAAGACCTAGAATTCCCCTCATTAATATATTGGTTTTTGGCTGTTTATCATAAAATGAAATCCTTCTATATCTTTCTACCATTTTCCAATTTCCCAATTTTCTTTTTTTGAAATTGTGTTTTTCTAACGGATAAAATAATTTTGCCCATTTAAGTAGCCACATTTGGCTCTTATGTTCATAAAGTGCTTTGTCACTATGATTTGCACTGTTAAAAGGCCATGAAAAATTACTTTTAGCTGTAGTATAGTAATATAGAGACCGGATTTTTTTATCTAATTGATTTTGAAGTTTAGTTGTAATATAATATAAGATTTTTCCCAAAGAAATATGATCAGAGTGCCAGTAATATGTAAAATACGGTTCGGGTGCGAAAATTATATCGGGTTTCAACTTTTTTATCCAAGAAATCACTAAATTAACATTTTTTTTTGTAAACCGAATAAAACCATCTATGATATTCCCAAAGTGCACTTGAATATTGTCTATTCCATTAATTTTGGCTGCTTTTTTAAGTTCCTGAGTTCTTATTTTTGCTAAACGTGGACCTTTCCATTTGGGCTCAAATATGCCAAATTCTCCTCTGGTTAAAGATAAAATTTCGACTTCCTTGCCATGTTGTGTGAGATAATACATAAGATTCCCACAGCTAAACTCCAAATCATCTGGATGAGCGCATACAAATAGATATTTCATTTTTCATCAAAAATAATTTATATTTATATAAAATTTGATAGAACTGCTAATAATTTTTGAATATTCATTTTTTCTGAATCATCTATTTTATCACCTTGATGAAGATGATAAGGTGAAGTAGAGATTTCAGGATGATGAGGTGCTGAATCCCATCTTATAATTAGATTATTCTTTTCATCCATTAGTTGATATCGATAGGTTGTTAAGCCTTTCGCTAAAGAATAATATTCAAATAATGCTAATTTTTTAGAATGAATTAAATTTATTTTTATCTGGATAAATCCTTCAACATTTCCGATTCTTTCTCGAATTACATCAATATTCTCTACCAAAGGATCGCTATTTAGAATATCTTTTATCCAATTAAAATAAATCTTAATTGTTGAAGGATATCTCTTCATAAAACTGCCTTCAACAGTTGGTTTTCTTTTTTTAATTTATCTAATAACTTAATGGAGCTTTCCCACACAAAATACTCTTCTTCATCGCCTAATTTTTCATTTTGATATT
>JAUWOE010000313.1 GCA_030612265.1 Promethearchaeum sp. | reverse complement strand
TTTGTATAACCCGTAAAGCCCTTGTTCATAATTAGCGCTTTTTCTTATAATTCGTATTCCTTGTTCTCTGGATTTTGGTTTAAGCTCAAGATTTGATAATTTTTTTTCAAAAGCATCATATATTATTTCCAAGATTTCATCTTTTTGAGATTCACTCAAATTTTGAGTAATTTGGATTTCATCATTTATCATAATTTAACAAACGAAGTGCAAATAAAAAAAACTTACAAGGTCTTTGATTATAAATTGTAAAAATTAAAGATATATCTTATTGTGGTTTCAACTTTAGAAAAAATTCGAATTCTGGGTGAAAATGGAAAATACGATATATGTGCCAGTACATCCAGTAGTCGAAGTGAATCTGCCCCAAATCTTTTTGGAAATACACCGAATTGGATTGGTTCAACAATCTCTGCAGGAGTGTGCCATTCTTATGCTCCAGATGGAAGGTGTGTCTCACTTTTTAAGGTTTTATTCACAAATAAGTGTATATATGACTGTAAATATTGTTTTAACAATGTATGCAAGAAGCGTGTTTCATTTACTCCGGAAGAATATGCACGTACCTTTATGAAATTATATTCAATGAATGTTCTTGAGGGATTATTTATCTCATCTGGAATTTGTGGAGATGCTGATGAAACTACGAAGCAAATGTTAGAAGCCGTGAAATTGATTCGGTTTAAATACAATTTTCGTGGATATATTCATTTTAAATGTTTACCTGGAACCAGTTATTATCTGTTAAAAGAAGCTGTTCAACTTGCTGATAGGATATCTGTTAATTTAGAAGCACCCACAAAAGAAATTCTTGAGGAAATTGCCGAACAGAAAAATTATAATACTGATATAATAACGCGCCAACGTTGGTTAAAAGAAATTCGAAATAAATATAACGCTAAAGCAAAAAAAATTATATACGAAAAGCATGACAATCAAAATTCCGCAGAAATAGAGCCACAACAAAATTTTTCTGAAAATTATTTGTCTTTTGAATGTGGAACAGATAGAGCATCTCAAAAAATTAATAGTGAAAAAGGTGAATGGGCAGACGAATGGGGAATTACCCGTAGAAGAACCGGTTATAAAAAAATTAGATGGGATGGTGCACCTATTTTGAACTCTGGTCAGACAACCCAAATGGTTTTAGGTGCAGGAAGTGAAACAGATTATGACATTTTAAAACGTCTTGATTGGGAATATCGAGAAATAGACTTACGACGCGGATATTTTTCGGCTTTTACACCTATTAAGGGAACTCCACTGGAACGAAAGAAAGCAACACCATTAGAAAGAGAGCATCGTTTATATCAAACTGATTGGTTATTACGTTTGTATCATGTACCTATCAAAGAAATCAAAGAAATTTTGACAATGGATGAAAATCTTCCTAAAGGAGACCCAAAATTACATCTTGCCCGAAATTATTTTGGTGATAATGGTAAAATTGACCCAAATAAGGCAAGTTATGAAGAATTATTGCGAGTTCCAGGTATTGGTTTAACCTCAGCGAGAAGAATAATCCAGTTAAGGCAAGATAATTATATTATCAAATCCCGTTCCCAATTACATTCAATTGGGGTGATTCTCAAGCGAGCAGATCCATTTTTACGGATAAATGGGCATATTCAAACAACCATTGATGCTTTTAAAGCAATCCAGGTGATTCAATAGAAATGATTGAAAAATCGAAAAAAACTAAGAATTCGCGTTTATTTGGTTTTTCTAAAGAGGAAATGTTAATAAACCTACCACGACATTCCCAATGTAGTCCTAATTTACTTTTTAAAGTCCAAAATACATCCGAATCAATTTTAAAAAATAATGGTTCTCAATTTGCAAGAAAAATAAATCAGATGTTGCATGAAATCTTTCGTGAACTCGAACGTAATCGGCAATTTACTCGAACAAACCTTAATAATCGCGGTGTTCTCTATGGAAAAATTACACTTTCCCATCAAAATGAAAATGAATTGCTTAAATTCTTTCATGATCGCTTTCCGAATTGTTTTATCTGCCTCTATAACACATTTAAAAATGAGACAATAACCATGAATGAACAAGGGAGATTCCAAAAATTTCAAGTATCTCTGGATGAAATTGTTAAAAAAATTAGTTTGAATCGACCAATAACGCCTTATTTTGAAGACATTAGCATGAATAACGAGGAAATTTTTCAGGAATTTTATTCTTCTCAATTTATAGCAAGTAGGGAAAATCGGAAATATTTTAAAAAAATGATTCCGAAATATGCAATGGAAATGCCCGGCATGAAAGGTGGGGTTGAAAATCGATTTAGAAATAATCTATTAGATAAGTATATTAAAACAACCAAGTAATACAATATATTTTTAAACTGAGTTTTTGTAATATTCCTTGATTCGCTTGAAAATTCAAATAATATCTGATTTGCACCTTGAATTTGGAGACATGGTTGTTCCAAGGATTGATCGGGATCTACTAATCATAGCAGGAGATTTAGATATCGGGAAAAAGCCAATTAAATTTATCAAAGAACAACTAAAAATAAGCCCAGTTATATATATATTAGGAAATCACGAGTTTTATCACCAAGATTATGATGAAATAATGGATTTTTGGAAAAAAATTAAAATCACAAATTTCTATTTTCTTGAAAATTCCGCTGTTGAATTAAACGGTATTAAGTTTTTGGGGGCAATATTGTGGACGGATATAAATAAAGGCAATAAAAAGGATATTGCAGAAGCAAAACTAGGACTTAATGATTTTTATGTGATTAGAAAAGATAATCGAAAATTTACTCCTGAAGATACGATAATTTTGCATAATCAAAGTGTTAAATGGTTAAAAAATGAATTAAAAAAAGAATTTAATGGAAAAACAGTAGTAATCACCCATCATTTACCGAGCAATCTTAGTAGTCATAAAAAATATGAAAAAAGCCCAATAAACCCATGTTTTTACTCCGATCTTGATGATATCATCAAAACATTTAGTCCCGGTTTGTGGATCCACGGACATACTCACGATAGTTTTGATTATTTATTAGACAATACGCGAATTATATGTAATCCTCGTGGATATTGGAATAGAGAAGAAAATCAAAAATTTAATCCTTCACTGATAATTGAGATTTGAAGATAAATATATATTAAAATATCCCAAATCTTTGTTCAACTCTTCATCTTATTAAAATGAATCCTTCTACGAATAATCCACATATCTATTCCTACTAATGAGAGAAGAACTAAACCAACAAATGTATAACCAATAATCTTCTGCCTTTTCAAATTCAGAACATCTGAATATTTAATAGGTTGATATG
>JAUWOE010000007.1 GCA_030612265.1 Promethearchaeum sp. | reverse complement strand
TTATCCAAAAAATGTTTACAAAAATTAATTATAACGCTTCAGAATTAGAGATATTGTTAGAAGATAAAGGAGAATAAGAAAATGGACAAAATTCATAAATTGAAGAAAATCGAAAAAATTGATAAAAAAATCATTGAAATTCAAAATGATAAATGGAATCAAGGAAATCTACATCTTCTCTTTTTATATATCGAAAATAGATTAAGACTTTCTTTAGATTTAGAAGATTTAAATACATTTAGATATTATGTGTCTCATTTAGATCTCTCTGAAGATGATAAATTGAAAGGAATTTATATCAGAAATAGAAATGCTCATAATATTTTATCCGATAATGAATTATCAACTAATAAGAAATGGATAAAAGAAGTATTAATACCATCAGTTTTGAAATTCAAACCCAAAAAACTTGAAATGGGAATTGATTTTTATAAATCAGTAGAAAAAAAAATTCATAATTACCTCATAAAAAATTTAGATTTCAATGTTATTAGAAATAAAAGAGTAAAACGAGGAACTTCTATTTTTGTAGTGGATTTATTTCTCGAAAATGAAAACAATCCTATTCTAATTGAAATAAAAAACTCTGTTGATCTAAAAAAAACAGGAATTGAGCAATTATCCTCATATTTATTTGCCTTTAATTCATCAATTGGAATCTTAATTCTCCCAACAAATATCATCGAAGAAATAAATATGTCAAATGCACGTTTGTTAATCTTTGGTATTGAAAATAATTTAGATCTGTTAGCTGAATGGATAAAAAACAATTTTGAAATTGAAAATAAATGAAAAAAAATATTGAAATTCTAAATCTTTTTTAATTTTGATAGCAAAATTAAGTAATTCTGATAGCAAATATAACATATGTCATCCTTGATATGGGTTAAGAGTATAACGGCACCAAAACCATGAATCTATATATTTTAATCGATTTAAAATTGATTTCATGCTTTTTCTTTCATATTTTACCATCAACATTCAATTAAAACAGTTTTCTATTTAAATTTAATAAGATTAGTTATTTTATTGATTTTCTAAATTGAAACCTAATGTCAGACTATATAATTTTATGCGATTTTGATGGAACAATCACTCTTCAAGATACATGTGTCCCCATCTTGGAGCAATTTGCCGTTGGAGACTGGGAAAAATATGATAAATTACTAAGTGAAGGTCTGATAAATTTATATGAATGTATGCAAAAACAATTTGGAATGATTCAAGCCAATATTCCATCAATAATATCTTCGATGGGATCAATCCCTATTCGACCAGGATTTGCAGATTTTATCTCTTCTTGCTTATCGCAAAAAATTAATGTTATAATAGTTAGTGCTGGTTTGGATTTTGTCATTAGATCTGTGTTATTACAAAATAACCTTGATCTCCCTGTTGTAGCGGCCAAAGTAAAGGATAAAAGGTTTCAGTTGGAATTTCCTTCTTTGCACTATCCAGATTCTATTGATTTTAAAGTTGATCAAGTGAAATATTATCAAACCCAGCAAAAGAAAGTCATTTTTATTGGGGATGGAAATTCTGATCTGCAAGGGGCTATGCAAGCGGATTTGGTGTTCGCCGTGAAAAATAGTTTTCTTAATTCGCATTTTAAAAATGGTTTTTCTAGTTTCTTAGATCTAGAAAAGATCCTAATGAGTTTAAATAATTGATTTTAAAAAAAAGAAAGGTTAAATGGCATCCCATGCAAGATTCTTAAAATCTGTGATAACAACAACAATAAACATCGTTATCCCAAATAATAATAAACCCACAAAGAAAAACCATAATACTTCAGTCAACAGTTCTAAATAAATCATTGCCGCCACTGAAAATAGGTAGGAAAACAGATAGAATAATAGTGGAAACAAAGAGCGAGTTTTTTCAACTTCGATTGGACGATTTCTTAGTAAATAAATCAAGGATATCAATATCGAGATGAAATATAATCCAAGGAAAACTAGCCAGGCATAATCCATAAGACCAAAATGAATTGCATAGAGTATACCAAAGAGAGCGAGATAACTTACTATCGGAATTATAATGATTTTTGCGATTTGCCACATCCATGATTTATGTTTAATTTTTTTATTCATTATGTGTAAAAACAAACTCACGAAGAAGATTACAAAATACCAACCTATGAAATTCATCCACCCAACTCCAAAAAAGCTTGCATTGGTAATAGTTAGATCGGTAGTAACAGTATCCCAAACCCAAAAACCTCCTTCTAATCTGATAGCGATCACATCCAACAATATGTCAGTACTAACCACAAATGACACTTCAAAGAAAATCCGAATATGTAATGGTAATTTAAGTCTTCGAGAAACATCTTGTGCTGTCAATAATAGCATCCCCCATGCTAAACCAATAACGATCGGGACATTAGTTGGAGGGTTACCAAATTGCAGCAGAAATTCTTCATGATAATGATAGCCTTTGGTTATAGCCATATTTAAATACTCCAATGTAATTCCAAAAACAAAGGCAGTTATTAAATCTGATAATCGACTATAATCTTTTCCTTTGATCAGCATTCCAACTGCGAAGAGAAAGAGAATCATTGTTGGAATTTCGAAAGCCAAAGTCCAAATTGCCATATTATTGTAATCGGAAGATCTGGAAATTAAGATTTTCGGAAAATTTCAAAGCATTTAAATAAAATATAAAACACGCTGTTCATTTAATGGAGTTAATAATTATGTCTTTTGAATTAACTTTAGATAATATGAAACACTCTTATCTGACTATCGGATTTGTTTCTGTTAATATTCTTGTTTTCATTGTTGTAAATCTCTTTTTAGATGATGAAATTCTCTATCTGCTGGCTCAAAATAATTTAAATATTTCCCAAGGCAGAGAACTTTGGTCTTTAATAACTTCATTTTTTGTCCATGCGAATTTTATTCATCTTTTCAACAACATATTAGGACTCTTGATTTATGGTTCAATGGCTGAGAAATTTTATTCTAAATTGCAGTTTCTTATAATTTATTTCTTTTCTGGTCTGGTTGGGAGCTTTTTTAGTTTTCTCCTATCTCCAATTTATAGTTCTGGTTTAGGCGCATCAGGGGTAGTTTACGGTTTAATGGGAGCAGTTATCATATTAGTTCCCAAAGAAAACAGAACTACCTTCTATTTTTCATTATTTTATCTCACATACTCAATAATTTATTCATTTCTTCCTGGGATAGGTACGTGGGCTCACCTTTTTGGATTCGGTTTTGGATTTATTTTTGGTTTTATTGTAAAAAAGATGAGAACTAGAAAATTAAAGCAATCAAGAGATTATTATTAGATTATTATTGATTTTTTTGGTCCTTTTTTGAAAATAATGGTCTGTGGCTTGGTTTTGCTTATTTTTAACTATGATATAGTGTCATCCGCTCAATATTTATTAGCATTGTTAAGATATCATGAAAATATAATGAAAAAATAATCAGAACGGTTTCAATCTCAGCAATTTAGGGATAACCAAAATAATCAACCCTTCAGATTTTGATCAATTAGCATTATTACTATTCTTTTTCTAATTTTTCAAATGCTTTATCAATACTAGATTCAACAGCTTTAGATACCGCTTTTTCGGCACCTTTTTTTGCAGCTTTAACTGCCATATCATTGCTGACTTTTTCACGTATCGCTGATTCAATACCTCCTTCTACTTTCCCCCATACAATATCTGTTAATTCACCTTTCAAAGTGTCAAAACTTGCTTCTTTAAGAGCTTGTTTGTTGACTTTTTTTTCAACTACTTTTTTTCCTTTCTCTTCTAATTCCTTTATGATATTTTCTTTTGCTCCTTTATAACTATCATAAAAATCTTTAATCTTTCCGCCATAATCAGCAATAATTTGTGCTATTTCATTTACATCTACATAACTCATTTTAAAATCCTCTTTTTTCAAAAAAGATAAATAAGTAACATTATTCAATCATATTTAATATTTATGATAATTTTAATGAAAATGTAGAATGAATTTATTCCAAATAACGATTCTGCTCCTACGGAGTAGATGACAACTGATTGATGGATATTCAGTCTTTTTTTCTTTTATAGCTCATAAGTTGAAAACATCAACTGATTTAAGGATGTGTCCTTCAGTCGGATATAAATATCCTCCTTTACGGGAGTAGTTATGGGATTTATTATATAGAAGCAGATTATCTGGATCATCTGATAGTATTGATGTAGTGGTTGGCGGAGTATAGCTTAAGTGGGCGAGTATTATATAGAAAATTTCACTATCCCTTAATGAAAATGGTTTGTGGCTTGGTTTTGCCTATTTTTAACTATGATATAGTGTCATCCACTCAATATTTATTAGTATTGTTAAGATATCATGAAAATATAATGAAAAAAGAATCAGAACGGTTTCAATCTCAGCAATTTAGGGATAACCAAAATAATCAACCCTTCAGATTTTGATCAATTAAAATTATTAGTATTTTTTTTTTGAGTTTTTCAAATAGAAGAAACAGATGATTTTTTAAATTAGGATAATTTTCTTGTAGGTGATATCAATGGTCTTAGAAAATTTAGAACCAAAGCTCGTATGGGAGATTTTTGAAGAAGTAGTTTCGAAAACACCCCACGAATCAAAAAAAGAAGGAAAAATTCGCGAAAAAATAAAAGAATGGGTAAAAAATCGCGCTGAAAAAGAGAATATATCGCTATCCCTTAATGAAGATGCAATTGGAAACATTTTAATCAAGCTCCCAGCATCAAATGGTATGGAATCTTGTCAACCAGTTATTTTACAAGGACATATGGATATGGTTTGTGAAACAGATCGACCTGGAGGTTTTGATTTTGATAATGAACCTATTCCTATAAGAATCCAAGATAATGGAGAATGGGTTGATGCTGATGGAACCACCCTCGGAGCAGATAATGGAATTGGAGTCTCAATTGCACTAGCTATGTTATTTGATAAGAGTGAGGAATTTAAGCATGGTCCGCTTGAAATTTTATTGACAGTTGATGAAGAAACGGGTCTCACAGGAGCATTTCAATTGGATGACAAAAAACTCGAAATTAAAAGTAAATTGTTGATAAACCTTGATTCTGAAGATATTGGAAAGATAACAATCGGATCTGCTGGAGGAGGGGATATTCTTTTTGAGAAAAATCTGGAAAAATCAGATGATTATTCAAAAGTTCATGAAAATTTTCTTGAATTAATTGTTTCTGGTTTAAGAGGAGGTCATTCTGGTGGAGATATTCATTTACCAAGAGCAAATGCAAATAAAATTATTGCCCGAATGCTTAGTGCTGTTCTTCAGAAAATGGAAATAAATTTAGTTCAATGGAACGGTGGTACTAAACATAACGCTATCACAAGAAAGTCTTCTGTTCAATTTGGCATTCCATCGGGTCAAATAGGGGAGGCTGAACTTATTTTATCATCGGAAAAAGAATCTCTATTTAATTATTATCAAGGATCTTCTGAACCATTTGAGCCAAATATGAGTATTGAATGGAAAATTACAGAACCAAAACCTTATTTTTCGCAAAAAGAAAGCAATTTGATTATTTCTACTGCCAATATTATTCCCTCAAGTGTTATTCGTAAATCTCCTGTTGTGGAGGGTCTTACAGAAACTTCTAACAATCTATCAATTATTAAAACGGAGGAATCAAAAATTAGCATAATTCTATCGACTCGTAGCGCAATTGGAGATGAATTAGAGGCAACTAGGCTATCAATAGGTCAGATTGGAAAATTAGCGGAATGGAAAATTATTATGCATCCTTCATATCCAGCATGGAAACCTGAACCCGAAAGTCAATTTTTAAAATTCTTTAAAGCTCAATATGAAGAATTCTTAAAAGGTAAAGTCGAACTTGAAGCGGTGCACGGTGGCCTCGAGACTGGCGTTATTGGTGATAAAATTCCGGGGATTCAAATGGTAGCAATTGGACCTTCTATTAGAAATCCTCACAGTCCCGAAGAGAAATTACTCATTGCAGATGTTGGGGTTATTTATGGACTACTAAAGAAAATTTTGAAAGAACTTCCAACACTATGATTCTGCATTAATGGTGCAGATGACAACTGACTGAAGATTTTTTCGGTCTTTTTTTCTCTTTAACCTTATTACTTCACCAAATACGCTGTAAATTCCACTATTCATCATATGGTTCCATATGTATCATTATGTATCTGATGCGTTTTTTTTTTTTAGTCGTATTTAGCTATTATTATTGATAGATAACAATGTCATTCCCCTATAATAATAATAATAATAATGCATACCAATATCGAGATCAACCTTTCTACCGACATACTGACCGCCATCAACGATACAATCGTGGCCGATTTGAATATGGAAAATGTATTCTAATTTGCATTTGTAGTTTTTGGTTTATTTTCACAGGAGTATTTCTAATTATTGGGGAAAATTCAGTTCTTCCCCAAACTAATTCAGATTATATAATAATAACTCCACAAGAAACCTACTTATTGAACACTAAAAACGCCATTTTCATTGACGTCACTGCAGAAAATGAAATTGAATCGTCTTTTTTTAATGAAGAACCTTCCTTAACCGATGCAATTACTTATCATAAAAATGAATCCTTCTTATTGAATTCAGAATATTACAAATATCTAGATTTCTATATGAAAACGGGCTCTCAACTCGTGCTAAATTTTGAGAGTTCACTAGCCCATCGATTGAATTTTTATATTATAAAAGGAGATTCGGAATTTAGCAAATTTGAGAATCCCAACTATGATTATAATTCCGAAGAAGATAAATATGTCACATCTCTTTCCCACATTACCTTTACCAGTGAAGAATCTGATTATTATTATCTTGTCTGGGAAAATTTAGGGTTCACTAGAACAATAAACTATACACTCGATATGAAGTTCACAGAATATGATGTTTCCAATCCACAAGCCTGGAAATTCGGGAGATTTACCCAAGAAAATTCATTTTACCCATATGTGGTAATTAAAAACACCGATAATTCATCCAATCACGCGGTCTCATTTAGAGTTGATTTTCCTTCATCCAACCAAAATCCGACTCCAAAAGTTGGAAAAGCTGGTTTATTCGCTTTAGTTGGAATTGTCCTAATTTTCTCATTCAAATCACCAACAAATTCTAAAAATTATCTGGAAGAAACAACTAATGATATAAACCCACCTCAATATAGGGCGTCCACCCCACACACTTCAGATTGTCAATCAATGGATTCTTACCCCAGTGTCGATATCCCGAAAAATGTCGATTCTATGCGAAGTATTCCCATCAGTTGCAACTTATGTGGTGCCCACTTGGATGAAAATTCCCTAAAATTTTTGATCAGCAATGAATATATGTTTTGTTCAGGGTGTGGAACGAAAATTACAAAGTAATAATTATTTTTAATTTTTAATTTTCAATTTTTTCTGTAAGAATTCCCAATATCTCCCCCAGGATGCCGTTTTTTAAACCATTCATCATTAAATCCAATACTTTCCGCTACAGTAATTGCAATAATGTCTGCAATAATTAACATGAGGGTAGTAGATGTTGAAGGAACTTTCTTTACAATGCAAGATTCATCAATATTTCCATAATTAATGACTGAATCTGCTGAAAATTCAGGTTGTGAGCTGCTTCCAATGGAGATCACATAATTTTCATGGGAATTTAATTCATGTAATTTACTTATCATAATCTGGATCTCTTTACTTTTACCAGAATGGGAAAAAACAATTACTAAATCTTCAGGCAATATTCTTCCTAAATCACCGTGTGCAGCTTCCGCGGGGTTTACATAGAATGACGGAATTCCGATACTTGCCAATGTGGCACTCATTTTTGTAGCAATTATACCTGCCTTTCCCATTCCCGTTGTAATTATATGGTTCTTCTTATTTTGTTTTTTTACAATTTCTTTGATAGATGAAATCATATTTTCATTAATTTTCAAATTATTAACTGCATTTTTTTGAATATTTAGTATTTGCTCTGCTCGATTTTGAAGATCCATATTTAGTAAACTAAAGCGGTATAACCTATAAATTTCTATATTTTTATAACCTATATAAGATGTTATCTGGGGAAGTATGTCGATTATTACAAATTGGCAAAGTTACTCTTTATAAATATCAGAGAGATGAGAAAATAAAAGAGTACAAACTTCCCAATGGATATTGGAACTGGGATGAGGAATCGGGTCATATATTTTTCAACGAAGGCGTTCCGAGGAAAAAATATGCGTATGCACGATTCTCAACAAAAAAACAGAAACCAGATTTGGAAAATCAAATTCAATTGAACAAACAATGGTGTTTCTCAAATGGCATTCAATTGAATGGAATGTTTTCCGATGATGTTTCCTGGATCTCATTTGAGAAAAGGAAGAATTTCTTCAAGATATTAGAGGATATTCTTCAAAAACTGGTTAAAAAGGTTATTATCACATATAAGGATCGATTAAGTAGAAAGTCTTTTGAACTCTTTTCTTATTTGTTTAAACAATTTGGAACTGACATTATGGTAATTTCCGAGGTCGGGAATCCTAAATTAGACTCTCAAGAAGTTATGGAAGAAATAATTTCTTTAATACATTGCTTTGTTATGAAAATGTATTCTAAACGAAAAAGAAAATTCATTCAAGAACTTATCAAAGAGGTGTAGTGAAAATTCAATTAACAGAACAAATCCAACATAAAAGAACGCCAGAATTGTCCCGTCTCTGTCATTTAGCAAAGAATTTGTATAACTTGGCGAATTTTCATTACCGTCAGTTTTTTTTTAATCTCGAAGAATTTCTCAGTTATTATGATTTGCAAGTAATTCTTAAAGACCACGAAGCCTACAAAGCTTTTCCAGCCCAAACATCCCAGCAAATCTTACGATTGGTCATTCAAAATTGGAAAGCCTATTGGAGAGCATTAAAAGAATATCAAAATCATCCGAGCAAATTTTTCGCTAAACCTAAAATGCCGAATTATAAGAAAAAAAATGGGGAATCTATTGTAATCTTCACCAATCAAAATTCTCGAATTAAAAATGGAATGATCTATTTTCCAAAGAAAACGAGTTTACCACCATTAAAAATAAGGATTGAAAAGTATCAGCAGATCCGCATTATTCCCAAAGGACGTTATTATATCTACGAAATCATTTATAATCGTGAGGAGGAAGACTTAGGATTAAATAAAAATCGCATAATTTCCATTGATTTAGGAATTAACAACCTCATAACTACTGCAAACAATATAGGGTTGCATCCTCTCATTGTTAAAGGGAAAGTTGTTAAGTCTATCAATCAATGGTATAATAAGGTGCGGGGATTGAATCGTTCCTATGTTGATTCTTCTCATCCAGAAACAGAGCGGATGTCAATCCAAACAAGGAAACGGAATAATAAAATCAAGGATTTTTTCCATAAAGTCTCTCGGAAACTAATTGATTATTGTATCCATAATAATATTGGCACAATAATCATCGGGTATAATGAGAAATGGAAACAAAAGAGTAACATTGGTAAAAGGAATAACCAAAACTTTGTTTCTATTCCTCATTATCAATTAATAAGGATGATTCAATATAAAGCGAAATTTGTTGGAATCGATGTCATTCTGACTAATGAATCTTACACTAGCAAATGTTCTGCATTGGACAAGGAACCAATCGGAAAACATGATGCCTATATGGGTAAGAGGATTAAGCGGGGATTATTCCAGTCTAGCAAAGGGATCAAAATCAATGCAGATGTCAATGGTGCCATGAATATCATGAGAAAAGTAGTTCCTACAGCCTTTCAAGGTAAGGGAATAGAGGCGAAGGTGTTATCGCCACAAATCGTAAAGATCACGTAGATCATATGCGATTTGAAATAAAACTTATACACTTTTATAGGTTTTAATAACATAAGATCCCTTCAAAAGAAGGGAAAAAGAAAAATATAAAAAAAGTTGTGTGCAATTTATTTAGTGATCTATTAATTAAAGAGTACCTTTGTTATTTTGATATTACTAGAATAATATTGATACTTTTACGAAAAAGAAAAATTTGTATAATATGATTAATCCCAAGCGTGTCCTGCAGATCCTAAGACTTCTCTATTTTTTCGGGCATACATTTTAGCCAATTCATCGCGCGCAGGACCTAAATATTTTCTCGGATCAAAAACTCCTGGTTTATCATTCAATGTTTTTCGAATAATTGCGGTCATAGCTAAGCGACCATCAGAATCAATATTAATTTTGCATACATTATATTGTGCTGCCTTTCTAAGTTGTGGTTCGGGGATTCCGACTGCATCCTTTAGATATCCTCCGAAAGAATTTATTGTATTCACATAACTTTGTGGAACAGATGATGATCCATGTAACACAATTGGAAAACCAGGTAATTTTTTTTCTATTTCTTCCAAAATGTTAAAAGCAAGTGGTGGTGGGACAAGAATTCCCTCTTCATTCCGTGTGCATTGTTCAGGTTTGAATTTATTAGCGCCATGAGATGTTCCAATTGAAATCGCAAGATTATCACAACCAGTTCTTTCTTTAAATTCAATAACTTCTTCCGGTTTTGTGTAATGACTCACCTCGGCTGAAACATCATCTTCTACGCCAGCTAGAACACCAAGTTCGCATTCTACAGTTACATATTCATTCATTGAATGTGCATACTCGACGACTTGTTTTGAAATCGCTATATTTTCATCAAATGGTAATGAACTTCCATCATACATAACGGAACTAAATCCAGAGTCGATGCAAGCTTTACAAATCTCAAAATCTCCTCCATGATCTAAATGAAGGGTAATTGGAATGCTTTTATGATCATTCCTTAATTCTTTTGCGTATTCGACAGCGCCTTGTGCCATATATCTCAGCATTGTCTCATTTGCATAAATCCTAGCACCCTTAGATACTTGTAATACAACTGGAGATTCAGTTTCCACACATGCGCGAATTATCGCTTGTAACTGCTCCATATTGTTGAAATTATATCCCGGGATTGCATATTTTCCAGTAATTGCTTTAGCATATATATCTTTTGTATTTACTAACCCCAATTCTTTGTAACTGACCATTTTTATCTAACCTTTTTTGAAAATTCATAGGTACATTAAATTGTTCTTGGTAGTGTAAATACTTAATTGAAAGGTTCATTCCTTCCAAAATAGAACAAATGCGAGTTACAATTACAATCAGAGGAACCAAATCCAAGAACTTCTTCTTTACTTAATTTTTTAATGGTTTGAGCAAATATACATTCTTCACGGAATGAGGAGGGAATTAAAATCAATTTGGAAATTATTATATCATTGATAGTAAGTAAATAATCGATATGCCAATGTATTTTTTTTAAAGATGATGGTGATATATGTCTTATTACTCGAGTTATAAGCTTTCCTTTTAACGCAGATCCGACATAACAATAATATCCTTGTTTGAATTTAAGAAAACCTAATTTTCCTACTTGGATTCGCTTTAAATTTGGGATAAATAATATTAAAATATATGAACCAGAATAAATCGATAAACACCTTTGGATTTGTAATAATTATCGATGTTCTTATATATAAGTATTAAACAGATTCTAGGTGAATGTTATCTCAGAAAACCAGATTTATGAGGATTTTTTACTAGAACGCGATTTATTTGATTTTGTTGATGATTTGGAAAATTTTCAGTCTCGTCATAACAAAAAAAAAGAGTATCTTGGTAAAAAAGTATATAAAATGGATTTAGGAACTTTAGATCGTGATAGATTGGTTTTAATTGCTTATCGTCGAAATAAAGATAAAATAACTCCAGAATATCGCCAACAATACTTTAATTTATTGAATCACTATGATAAGAAAAATCTTATTCAAGAAATAACAAATTTCAAAAAATCAAAGAAATCAAAGAAATCAAAGAAATCGTATAATTTTTGAAGGTAAAACTCTTAGGAAAATGTATATAATTTTCCTTTTTTTCAAGTTTTCGATATTAATTTATTAATAGAGTTTAATTTTTCCTTCAATTCCGCGATTTCATCTTGATATTTATATAATTTCTGTTTTAAAACATCAGATCCTTCTACTTCGTTTAAATTTTCTCCAGGAAGGCGTTCTCTAGTAATTACACCATCCTTTATTGTCAGAATTCGATCTGCGATTCGTTCTACTGCTCTATCATGACTCACTATGATCAAACATTTATTAGGATATTTTTCTATTAAATCCCTAAAAAGATCAAGGATTTCCTCGCGTGTAACTGAATCTAGTTCACCAGTAGGTTCATCAGCAATAATTATATCTGGATTGTTCACAATAGCTGCTGATATTGCAATTCTTTGTTGTTCTCCTCCACTTAATTCTCCTGGTTTATGTTTACTTCGGTCAGAGACTTTTGTTCTCTCAAGCATTTTCTGTGAAATTTCCTTTTGTTCTTTCATAGAATATCCAGATAGTAATAAAGGAAGACTGACATTTTCTTCGGCTGTTAAAGAGGGAATTAAATTCATGAATTGAAAAACTATGCCTATACGTTTTTTTCGAATTTTTATCAAATGATATTATGTCATCATATACACTATCATTGATTAGTATATCATCGATTGCACTAATTGCTACTTGTTGTAGAAAATTATCTGGATTAGGAGAAGATTCGTTTGTCGTAATTGCGAATCCCCTTTGAGAACGGATAGTTTCAGGAATCCAGTTTGTTTGAGCAGTTTTGCCAGTTATATTAAGAAAAGCCCTTGTAGATGTTGTATAAATACTTTTCAAAATATCGAGGTCATCATATTCATTCTTTACCGTATTAAAAGCATTCAATACATCTTCACGATTGGAATTGTTTGATTCGGAAAATGTTAAGATATAATCAAATTTAACATCGTTTAAACCTTTCTGGATACTAAATTCGGCTAGATTTTCTCCAGCAATAAAAATACCACTTACTAATGTAATCGAAATGACAATTCCTGCCATTATTGCAATGATCGTTTTGAATTTCGCAAAAATTGCCTTGTGCTATATAATATTGAAGGAATGATTCCCATTTGGTTAAAATCCTCTATTTTTTCTTATGTTCTACAATTTTCTTCATAGATATTAGTAAGTATTAAAAGTTTTTTTATGTTTTTAAACCATTTTATACCTTTGGTCTATAAGAGAAAAACTGAGATAAGTGAAAAGAAAAGTTATAAAATAGTAATTCAAAGGAGAGACTAATTGGATTGATTAGAAAATGTTCAATTATTAAAGTTTTGTTATTTGGAGGAAAATTTTTCTGAATTTTGGCTTGGAAAGAAGAAATTTCGCCGACCTTTTTTCTTTGTTAGAATTAATTCACTATCAATTAATTTATCTATGTGGTATTTAACTGTTTTATGATTGAGATCCATTCGATGTGCAATCTGATTTTGATACATTCCGGGGTGATCATTAATCAATTGTAGAATTTCTAAGGTTGTACGACTTTTTTTAAGTTTTAAATCCAATGTAGATATTGGATTTTTTAATATATACGGATAATATACTAAGTATTGCCCAATTCTCTGCTTTTGAATGACTCTGAAAGTGTCCAATATATCTAAGTGCCAAACAAGGGTTCCTGCAGAAATGTCTAATTCCCTTAAAATTTCATTGAAATGGATCCCAGGTTGCTTTAAAATAAGTGTAATTATTTTATCTCTGTTTTCATTTTCTAAAACTTGTTCAATTGTTAATCTATGGGGTCCAGTGTTAATATACATAACTCTATTAAGTAGAAAATCACGATATTCTGTATTTGACATGATTAAACCGAAAATTGCCGTAATCAATACTACAACGATTAAGATAATTCCCAAAGTTGAAGAAAAAAATGAACCAGGAGAAATTGGTGTGAAATTTATAACTGTTAGAATTAATTGGTTATTTTCTATTTCATTTTGGTCTAAGTTAGTTGATATCAAATCTTGCTCTGTTTTTTCTGATAAAATCTCCCAAGCTTGTGTTTCATTATTAAAAATAGCCCAACCTAATGAGGATGTATCGGATTTTGAAATACCTAATGTTGGATCAATGGAAGTGTATATCTCAATTGAATTAATCTCCCCCTCAATATCGATTTGATAAAAAGTATCATAATTATAATCAATATTATATTCTTCAATAGTATTCTCTTTGATATCTTGAGAAACTTGAATATTGTTTACATTCTGATTATTATCTGGCTTTCCATGCCAATTCATTTTTTTTCCAGGACTCACCTCAAAATTTCTTCGTGCTTTAAAGGAGATTTTAATAGGAGTTGAAGCATTGATATTAATCCCTAAAAATCTATTAGCTAAGCCTTCTTCAATCTCAATGTCAACCGTTGTATTTACTGTTGTACTAAAATTCACCTGAATATTGTTTTCAAAGGCATATTGCATAATTCCATCTTCAGGTGATTGAGACCCTGTGTGAAGTTGAGAACCAGATCCTTGGGCAAGAACATAAGTTAATTCAGAATTAAAACTGTAAAAGAGCAAAAATAAAGAAATTATAATTATTGATATTGAATATTTTGAATTTTTAACCATTTCTATTCCCGTTTTAAAAAATTGTATAAAAAAAAAGAGGATAGGATTAATTATTTTATATTTTCGAATTTATTTTTTCTTTTTGGTTATTATCAATAATCCCATTATACTACCAATTGTCACAAATCCGATTAATGTATATGCTGGAATTGAACTTTCATCAAGAGTAAGGACTGTCCAAACTGAGAAATGATTTGTTTCTGCTGTTAAAACCCCATCTTGGTAAGACGATTCAACTGTTACCCAATCTTCTTTGTCTTCATCATAATAAGCCCATTTAGCTCCTGAATCAGTAGTATTAATTGATAATTTAGCTTCAACAGGTTGATCACATGATATATTTAATCTGAATTGTTCTTGATATCGGTATCTGTTTTGATTTCGTGCTTGTAATTGGTTTCCTTCTTCCAGACCCATACTTTCATCAGATCCATTAATTCTTATTGTTAATTCCGCATGCTCTTGAGTATTTACTTCTAATTGAAATTCTCGATCTCCAACCTGATCAACTTCAACATCCATGTCGAGTTCCACAGTTGCATTGGTTCTTAACTGAAATTGGAATCTATGTCGAAAAGTAAATTGATTGGTTTCATTTCCAGCAATTGAACCTTGATATTGGTTAGTGTTAACTGGTGTTTCAACTGGTGGTTCTTGTGCCGTGGCTAAGGTCATATATGATCCAAAGAGCAAAATTCCCATTATGCTCAATAAAACAACTTTATTAGTGTTTTTCATAATTGTTCACATTTCACTGTGTTAAATAAATAATCGATTCGTCGATATATAAAGACTCAGACACACTTATCCCCAAGTAATTTCTTATATTTCATAATAGAATAGAATGAAAAAAGAATCAAATATAATTATGTCTTAAAAATATTCTTCAAAAATCGTAGGCAAATCCTTCATAAAACTTCCCTCGATGAAATTGTATTGATTATTAAATGGGACTTCATTTTTTTCAAACTTTTTCATAAGATGGTTATTTAAATTTTCGGAATAAGGTCTTTCTTTATTGATTTTTGATTGTTTAATTTTATCATTCAAATCAAATGGAATTATCCATATTCTATAAACATAAAACCTTCTTAGGATGTTATTTAGTGCTCGATTAATCCCTGATGATTCCACTATCCCAACTGGAATTTTATAAATTTCAAGATTTTTATAAAATTGGGAAAAAGAAAAATCTAATGCTGATTGAAATTGTAAATATTTTTCAGGATCATTTTTCAAATCTTTAGGATTGAAAAAATTCTTCTGATAAATATCCTTAATGTCAAAAGATGGAAATTTACTTAGATATTTTCTAATAAATGTCGATTTACCTGCACCAACATAACCAATAATATGAATCAGAGGGATTTTTGAATCATCATGAACCTTTGATGAATCTATTTTGCCCCAATTTTGAATGTATTTCGATTTAATTTGCATTTTTCATCGACAGAAAGAATATATTAAATATATTTATAAACCCATTTAATTTTAAGTTATTTTAAATAGAGCATAAATTTTTATAGAAAAACGGATTAAATGAGAATAAGGCAATTTACGGGGATTAATTATTTTGTCTTTTTGGATGCTATCTCATCAGAGATAGCTTGATTTAACCTTCTTTATGGAGGTCCTCTTTTTACGCATCAGTTTGGTGCGCTGTCCCCTAGATTGCCTTTCTTTTAAATTAGAGAATAATTTTGATTAGTTTTAATATATTTTAGAGAAAAACTGCAAAAAATGTTGAATAAAATGAGTGAAGATCAAAAAAAGTTCGATGAAAGTGAAGCACATAAGCATTTTGCTATCAAATTCATCCATTGAAATGTTAGGATTGGCTTCTGGTGCAACTGGAATTATTATGACAATTGTAGTTTTCCCTTCTGGTTTTTTTGCTGATAAAATACGAAGAGATTGGATGTTACGAATAGCAGCAATTTTTGGTCTTATTGGTATTGGATTTCTCTTTTTTGCAAATTCAATTACTATGATTTTCATCGCTTTGATAATTTGGGGTTTATACTAAGGAATTACTCGGCCTTCATTAGAAGCAACTTTTGCTGATTCAGCTCAATCGGGAACAAAATCCTATATTTGTTCATGGCGACAGTTAAAAAGTCAAATTGGAATGGCTTTGGGTCTTTTTCTAAATATTTTTCTATTCTTATTTTTGGGTGACGTATGGGAATTAAATGTTTTAAAACTTGTAATGGGGTTTGGGCTTATTTTTTCATTTATTTCTTTGATAATGATGTTTTTCTTTAGCGATCAAAAATCACTTGGAACGGGTAGCGATTCAATTACCATTGATAATAATTTAAATGGCGAATTGACACTAGTTAATGAATCCTCCAATTCTTCGTTAAATAAAGATTTAGATTCTAATTCAAAAACAGAATTAAAAACAGAATTAAAAACAAAATTAAAAACTAAATTAAAATTCATTCCAGTTAGATATATTCCGTTTATTCTTGTTGGGTGTAACATAATAATTGGATTGGGCGCAGGAATGACTGTTAAATTTTTCATATTTTCTTCATGGAAATCTATTTAATGTCACCTATTATGGTTCAAGCAATTTCTGGATTCACTTCTATTGCTACAGGATTCTCCGGATTAATAGCCCAACACTTTTCTAAATCAAAGGGGCGCCCCCAGATGATCTTTATTGTACAAAGTATTGCCACTATTTGTCTATTTTTAATTGCTACATATCCCCCAATATGGGTTTTAATTATTGTTTTCATAATACATGGGTCTTTAATGAATGCTTCACAGCCTTTAAGTCGTTCAATTTTAATGGATTTCGTTCCTAAAAAAAAAGAGGAAAATGGAACTCATTAGAAGCTTTGGCATGGGGTTCGTTTTGGAATATGTCTGCTGTTTTTGGGGGCTATCTTATAGGTCCAACTAATAATTTTCGACTTAATTTTCTAGTTACGGCAGGGATATATGTCTTAGGAACTATTCCTATAATTCTCCTATTTGGAATTGTATCCAAAGAAAACAATTAAACAAAAAAAAGAAAATTAGCAGTATATTGAGAAAAATTTTTTGATAATAATTGGACTTAACATTATTCTTATTTCTGATATATATTATATAATTATGAGTATTCAGAAATATTGCCCTCAATGCGGAAATAAAATAAACTCAAACTCTGAATTTTGTGAGTCTTGCGGTTTGGAATTATTTTCAAATCAACAAGTAGAAACTAACATTAGTCAAGACAATAATGAAGTAAAAAGCAATTTTTCCAAATCTACAAAATATGCTGATGATGGTGATCGATTAGTTGCCTACATTATTGATGGTGTCTTGTTTTCAGTCATAGGAAGTTTATTTGGATTAATTTTTGGCATGTCATGGAAATTTGATTTAGTATCAAGTATGTGGAATAACAGTTGGCCTGTTATTGCTGTTTCATTTCTATATCTCTTCCTACTTGAAGCCTTCAACAATGGTCAAACCCTTGGAAAAATGATTTTAAAAATACAAACAGTTGACGAAAATACCTTTGGAAAAATAACCACCAAGCAAGCAGCATTACATACAATCGGAAAGTTATTCTTACCTTTAGATGTTATAATCGGATTAATTTCACGAGATAAAAGTGAATCTGCTATGGAAAAAAACCAAGTTAGATTTTCCCAGAAATTTTCACATACAAGTGTGATTAGCTTAAAATAGTTTTTTTTTTATTTTATTTCTTCCAATTTAACTTGTTTCAGAAAATAATTAGATTGGAGAAATTATTAATGTACAAAATTGTATTTTTACGTCATGGAGAAAGTGTGTGGAATAAAGAAAACCGATTTACAGGTTGGACGGATGTAGAATTATCTGAACGTGGGATTGAAGAATCACATAATAGTGGTAAAATTCTGAAAGATTTGGGCTATAGTTTCGATATTGCATATACTTCAGTTTTAAAAAGAGCTATCCATACTTTATGGATTGTCTTGGAAGAAATGGATTTAATGTGGATTCCTGTAGTTAGATCGTGGAGATTAAATGAGAGACATTACGGAGCTCTTCAAGGATTATATAAATCTAAAACTGCGGAAGAAAAAGGAGAGGATCAGGTATTTATTTGGCGAAGAAGTTTCGATATCCCTCCACCTCCTTTAGAAAAATCGGATGAACGTTATCCAGGAATTGATCCTAAATACAAAGACTTGAAACCAGAAGATATTCCAGCAACCGAGTGTTTGAAGGATACAATAGCGCGTGTTATGCCTTACTGGAATAATGAAATTATACCAGCAATAAAAGCTGGTAAAAGGATATTGATCGCTGCTCACGGCAATAGTTTGCGTGCAATAGTTAAATATTTAGATAATATTTCTGATGAAAAAATACCTCATCTTAATATCCCAACAGGTTTTCCATTAGTCTATGAGCTGGATGAAGAATTTAAACCAATAAAACACTACTACCTTGGAGATACTGAAGCCATCGAAAAAGCTCAAAAAGCAGTAGCAGATCAAGGAAAAGCCAAATAAATAAATATTTTTTTCTACTTTCTTTCGGATTGTCGCAAAGTTTGAAATATAATATTTAATTATTTAAGATAGGAAACCTATCCTATAGAGTAATAATAATTAATTTAAACTTTCAATAACTATGTTTCTCTTAAAATTTGGGTAATTTAAAATTATGGGATGAATTTTTTGCAGCTTACATACAGACCTAAAGAAAATTTTATATATCGTTCTAATGGGGTTGTAAAAATATTTATTCTATTAAATTTATTCATTCAAAGTTTCATATTTGACCATCCGTTTTATCTTGGAGTTATTTTTTTTAATATACTCATTTTAGTGTTATTTAGTAATTGTTGGGAAGAAATTTTGATATATTTTCGGTTTATGCTGATAATTTCGCTATTTACTTTTTTTATAAATATTATCCTCTATCCTGAAGGGACGACTATTATTTTC
Organism: Promethearchaeum sp.; assembly: GCA_030612265.1. GTDB lineage: Archaea > Asgardarchaeota > Lokiarchaeia > Sigyniarchaeales > Promethearchaeaceae > Promethearchaeum. The sequence continues at coordinate 19,958 of JAUWOE010000007.1, read as the reverse complement.
CAAATTTTGAATGATTTTCCAATATTAGGAGGATTTAAAATAACTTTTGAAACTATTGTTTCAAGTTTACTCATTATATTGCGGTTAACTTTAATATTTTTAATTTTCGGCACGTTCAATCTAATAATTAACACGGATGAACTCATTCAAGTTTTAGTTAAATTAAGGTTTCCACACTCAATTGTTTTTATCATTACTCTCTCCCTCAATTTCTTTCCATTAATATTGAAAGATTTAGAAAGAATTAGAGAAATCCAACAATGCAAGGGTTTAGAGTTGGAAAAGGGGAATTTCTTTAGAAAATTTAATAATAACGTCAAACTTATTTTACCCCTATTAACCAATTCATTGGAAAGATCTATTCAAAATGCTGAGGCATTAGAAGCCAGAGCATTCGATATTAAAGGGAAAAGAGAATTTTACCGAAAACTAAGAATAACAATAAGTGATTATTTTATCATGATTTTCGTTATTTCTTTACTAATTTTTCAAATTTATATAACATTTCAGGGATTTGGAGAATTTATTATTTATCCAACCTTATCTGGAATATTTCTTGCCAATTTAGAATACTATGCATTATTAATTTCATTCATTTCAAATATCTTGGTAATTGGACTATTATATCTGGAGGATAAGATAGAAAGATGATTGAAATTTGTAATTTGAATTTTCATTATTTTGGGAAAAATTCTGAGGCTCTAAAAGATATTAACTTAAAAATTTCTAAAGGTGAATTTGTTCTTATAACTGGACTTTCAGGAAGTGGAAAATCAACATTAATACGCGCAATAAATGGTTTGATACCTAATTTTTATGGTGGGCGAATATCAGGTTCGGTAAAAGTTTTAGATATGAATGTTTTTGAAAAAAAACCTCGAATTCTTGCTCAGAAGATAGGAATGGTTTTTCAAAATCCTGAAAATCAACTATTCATGAATAATGTTGAATCAGAACTGGTTTTTGGCTTAGAAAACATAAATTTGAGCAGAAATGAAATAGAAAATAGGTTAAATGATACTATTGAACTATTAGGGTTGGAATCAATGCGAAAAAGAGCTATAAGCTCTCTCTCAGGTGGTGAAAAGCAAAAAGTGGCAATTGGGGCGATATTGGCAATGCAACCTGAGATATTAATTTTAGATGAGCCTACTTCTGAACTTGATCCAAAATCTGCAGAAGAAATCTTACATGTTGTTCAAAATCTGAATAAAAAATTGGGAATAACGGTAATATTAATTGAACATAGGATAGATCGTGTTATTGAATATGTTGATCGTTTAATTATTATGAATGACGGTCAAATTATTCAAGATGGCAAACCGAACCAAATTTTCCTCAAAGAAAATAATTCAAATCAATTTTTCATTCCTCCCATAATCAAGTTTTTTTTGGAAATCATTAAACATAAAAAAATACTATCCAAATATCAGATTTCTCCAAACCATATACCAAATAATATTCAAGAATTTTCACTAATTCTAAAAGAGTTTTTTGAAGATTTGAAGTTCAGTGAAGGAAATACAAAATATTTTCAACAAAATAAAGGGCAATATATGCAAAAATTTCTCGATTCTACTCCTTTAGTAGAATTTAAGGATGTTCGCTTTGAATACGAGAAGAACAATACAATCTTATCAAATATAAATTTTGAAGCTTATCCCGGTGAATTTATTGCAATTATAGGCGATAATGGAGTAGGAAAAACTACATTTTTAAAACTTTTTAATGGGTTACTACGACCTAGAAATGGCACGATAAAAATTAATGGGAAAAATATGAAGAATTTATCCGTAGCACAAATTTCACGCGATGTTGGGTATATATTCCAAAATCCGAGTATTCAATTTTATCAAGACACGGTTAAAGAGGAACTAGAAGTAGTTTTAAAAAATTTTAAAATTCATTCAGAAAATGCAAAAAAACTTCTAGAAGAATATTCTGAAAGATTAGATCTTAAGTCTTTATTATCAATTTATCCGCGTTATCTCTCCTATGGAGAACAGCAAAGAACTGCATTAGCAACAATGCTTGTAATTCAACCTAAGATTTTAATTATGGATGAACCTACTCACGGCATGGATGCTTTACAAAAAGACCATTTTTTTAATTACTTGGACGAATATCGGAAAAAAGGTAATATAGTAATTTTAGTTACCCATGATATCGAGAGTTTAACTAAATATCCAGAAAGAATTCTTTTCTTCTCTGAGGGTAAAATTATTTTAGATGATTTTTCAGAAAATGTGCTTTCACATCCAATAACTTCCAAATTTACCCCGCAGATTAACCGTCTCATTAAAAATTTTCCTAATTTACCTAATAAAATAATAAGAACTGAAGAATTGTTGGAGTTGGTTGAGAATGCGGAAATCTAATATGATATTATCTTTAATTTTAGTTTATAGCATTTTTATTATCGTTATTCCTTTGAAATTTTCAGGAACGATAATCGATCTTAGTTCAAATATTTTAAGTCTAATGATTAGTATTGTTATTTACTTGATATTGTTTTTGCTCGGCGTTTATTTCAGATTAGAAGAAACATCTCTTTCTACAAAAGAACTGTCTTTTATTGCCATATATAGTACCTTTGCTGCAGTTGCGAGAATTCCATTTGTAGGTTTACCTGGTATTCAACCTTGTTCTTATTTAATTTTGATTGTAGGTTATGTTTTTGGACCCTTGATTGGTTGTATGATTGGTGCAAATGTAGCAATTATTTCAAATTTAATTTTAGGTCAAGGCGCGTGGACTGTATATCAAATAATTGCTTGGGGATTTATTGGTGTAGTGGGAGGATTACTAAATCGATCTAAAAATAAAACTCCCAATAAATGGGTATTATCAATCATTGGTTTTATTTTGGGATTTATCTTTGGTTGGATTATGAATTTATGGACATGGATGATGTCTACACCTTCTCTATCATTTAATTCTTTTTTAATTGTTGGTTTGAAATCATTTCCGTTTGATTTGGCTCATGCTATTGGTAATTTTCTCTTTTTATACTATTTTGGTATAAAATCTATAAATATTTTGCAAAGACATAGACAACGCTTCATGATTGTATATGAAAATGAAAATTACAAAAAAGAAGAGAAAATAAGGAGAGAAAAAATTGAATTACCATATTGATTTTTTTATGATTGTGTCAGATCTATTTGGTCCGATCGAAATAATTGCTAGTTCAGTTCCCAAAATCTCTTCAATTTTATCTACATAATCTTTAATTTTATCTGGTAATGCATTATATCCCTTTTTGGCAATTCTTGACCATTCTTCTGGAGGTAAATTTTTCCATCCTGGCATTTCAATATATTCGGGAATACATTTTTCTATGATTTCTGATTGAATTGGCCAAGTTTTTAGGGATTCTCCATTATAATTATATCCAACGCATAATTTTACAGGATCTACGCCTGCTAAAGCATCTAAAAGAGTAATTGCTAAACTATCATAATGATTTATCATTACTGCATACTTCAAACTGAATAGATCTATCCAGCCAACTCTACGTGGTCTTCCAGTTGTTGTTCCATATTCATGTCCTTGTTCCCTGATTTGATGTGCAATATTATCATTTAATTCGGTTGGAAGAGGTCCCCCTCCAACTCGTGAAGTATAAGCTTTTATAACACCAATTAATTTATCAATGCGTGTTGGTCCAACACCTGTACCTGCACAAACACCTCCGGACCATGTTACTGAAGAAGTTCCAAAAGGGTACATCCCATGATCAATTCCAAGCAATGCACCTTGAGCGCCTTCAAATAGAATTACTTTTCCTTCATCTATTGCTTGATTTAAATAAAACGCTGTATTGATTACGTATTGCTTCATTTTATTACCGTGATCTAAATATCTTTTAATAATTTCTTCTTTATCCAAATCCCACTCCTTATCAGTGTTTACAAGGGTTTTATACATTTTTCTTTTAAGTTCAAATATTTTTTCAAATTTGGATCGAAAGATCTTTTCATCAAGGAGATCATAAACGCGAATTCCAAAACGCGACATTTTATCGCAATAAGTTGGTCCGATCCCCCTCATAGTTGTTCCTGCAGCATAATTTCCCTTTTCTTCTTCTTCCAATCCATCTATTAAATTATGGAAGGGGAAAATAATATGAGCGTTTTCTGAGATTTTTAAATTTGGATTGAATCCTTCTTTTTTAAGCATATTTAATTCTTCAAAGAGAACTTTGGGATCAATTACTAAACCATTTCCTATAACTATTGTTTTATTTTGAATAGCTCCACTGGGTAATAGATGAAATTTATATTTTTTTCCTTTTACTACAACAGTATGCCCCGCATTATTCCCGCCTTGAAATCGAACTACAATTTCTGCTCCAGATGCAAGGAGATCAACGATCTTTCCCTTTCCTTCATCTCCCCAAGAGGCACCGGTAACTACAAGCGTATGGTTTTTTTTTGTTTCCATTTTAATTTCCCGATGAAATAAAAAATGTATTATTTTTAAGATTTTGCACAACAAGGATTTTTATATTGAAATTAGCATGTAATTTGTATGGCATCGTGGTCAAAAAGAATTTCATTACTTGTTGATAATTCTCATACAAATTTGATCACACCAGAGGATCCTGATTTTTTATATTTTTTTGATCTTCTTGAAGCTTATGGGTATAAAGTACAAGTAACTGACTCGAAATCCAAATTTAATTCAAAAACTTTCGAAAAAATCCGAACGGTTATAATTGGAGTTCCGCAAAATTCATATCTATTATTAGATGAAATTTCTGAACTATTAAATTTTGTAAGGAAAGGTGGTTCTTTATTAATCTTACATAGATATGGTGGAGATTTCATTCAAAAAACTAATTTAAATGAACTCACTTCACATTTTGGAATATATTTCGAAAATTCAATCGTTAAAGATTTGGAAAATTTAGGAAAAGAAGTTATTCCCCAAATTGATTCTTTTAGTTTTGATAATATGATGAATGAACTTCATAAACTAGTATTTCCTGGTACATGTTCCCTTCGTTTAGCTAAAAATGCTCAATTATTATGTAAATCCAGTAAAAATAGTTGGGTAGAAATATTTAATCCCCATAAATTTGAATGGGATAGATACACTTCAATTGAAACCTATTCTGAAACATATCCTGTTGCTGCTTATGCAATATACGGTCAAGGAAGAGTTGTTTGTGTAGGCACATCTGATTTTTTAACATCAGAACCTATTTATGGCCTTAATTCTCTTGATAATAAGAAATTTTGCTTAAACATATTGAAGTGGTTAATGAATCCGGTTTCACAGATGGAAATTGGAGACTGGACACTTCAGCAACTTGGAATTATTTCTGAAGATTTATTATTGTTGAAATCAGAAATTAAACAGTTTCATGAATTAATGGATCTTTTTGATAAAAGGATTCGAGATTTGGAATTTAAAATTTTCTCAGAAAAAAAATGAAATCGACAGAAATTATAAATTATTAAACATTCAAATTATTAATAGGATTTGAAAAATACAATAAAAAATAAGAGTAATTATTCAAATAATATCATTATAATATCACTATTAAAATATAAAATAACACCCAGATAAAATAACGAGGTGATAAGTGTTGGTTAAGGATAAATTAAATCAAATTATAAAATTTCTAATGGATGGCATTGAAGATCTTACAGATAGTCTTGATGCCACGAGTAAATCAATAACTTCTTTTCAAAAATCTCTAGTAAAAGTAAAAAAAGATTTAAAACGTGTTAAAGAAATAAAGGTAGAAAGTGGGGTATCTGCAACCGTCGAACCTTCTGCACCGGTAGCTACTGGAGAAAAAGCTGTTGCCAGAGATAAAGCGGCTTCCTTATTATTCAGTATGTTATCAACAACACAACCAGCCGCGACTGGTCAAGCAATAACAAGTTTACCTCCAGTTTCAAAAACTGGACCTCCTTCGGGACCACCAAAAGCTGGACCTCCATCGGGACCACCGAAAGCTGGGGCTCCATCAGGACCTCCGAAAGCTGTGGCTCCATCAGGACCTCCGAAAGCTGGGCCTCCATCAGCACCTCCAAAAAGTGTACCTCAGGGTCCTCCATCAAAATTACCTCCTCCTCCAAAATTACCACCTTCTCCAGGTAGCTCAGGACCTCCATCTGGGCCCCCAGGAGCTGTGAAAACACCTTCCTTTGCTCAAAGACCTGCTGCACCAAGTGGGCCTCCCTCGTCAGCATCTCCAGCCGCTCCCGCATCTTCAGAACAGGGTTTGGGAGGATTGCGAGATGAGATGTTAAAAGAATTAGAACGTCTAAAGAAGATAATGCGCGGTTCTTAAGATTTTTTCAATATTTTTTTCTTTTTCAAATGTATTTTTATTTTCAACACTAAATTTTTTCCTAGTTTAAATTACTAAATATAAATGCAATAGGGAGGTTTTAATTATGGAAACAAATCTAATTCTTTTAATTTTAAGTACATCTCTGAAGTCAATTGTTATTTTCTCTTTAGGAACTGTTTTATTTAGAAAATGGTTGAAACAAAACCAGAGGTACTATACTGATTTTCCTTTTTTGAACTCTCTGGGTTTTTATTTCTATGCTATTGGAAAAATCTTTGATATTTATTTATATATTAGATTTCGTTCTAATGATACATCCGGTATTATTAGCGATTCTCTAGTATTAGGGTTTGCGAAAGGAAGATTTATTTTAAGCCCTGTAATTGTACTAATCCCGTATGTAATTTTAATGCTAGTTATTTGGTTTCAAGGTAAGAGAAAACTACAAATTGGAATCGGTTTGGGATGGGCTTCAATTAGTTTATTTGCTGTTTTAATTGCTCAGTCTTACCAGCAATTATTGATAATCAATGTAATTATCGCTTTTCCTCCAATTTTTATTTCAATAATTACATTTGGAATTATACACCACCAGAAAAGACTGCCACAGATAAACTCCTTAATTTTAATGATCGGATGGAGTTTATACATAGGTTCTCAATTAATAAGATCAATTTGGGTTAATCTTGGTTCAGGAACTTGGGGTCTTTCTTATGTTGCAGAATTGATCGAAATGGTTACCTTTGTTATTATTGGGATTGGTTTTATGCTTCCAGCATTTTACAACAAATTTGAGGAACAATCCGATATAATTCAAGGGAATATTAATGATTTTGAAGAAAATATTGAAAATCAGGATGTTTTATTCTCATTAAATTGATCAAATTTAATGTCTCTCTTTTTTGTTTTTGTTTTTCTCTTAAAATATTATTGTTATTAGTGGTAAATTCTGGAATTCTTCTCAATTCTACGAGTTTTTTTAGGAAACGTGTTCAAATAACTGCACTATAAACTGAAGGTTATGTTTTTGAGCGTGAAATACGTTTATTTTGAATATTAATTATTGTTTTATATAGCGTTTCAATATCCAGAGAAATTGGGAGAAATTTTAAAATTATTTTGTCAAATTTTTTCCGATTTTTATCTTGAAACTCTATTTGACTAGATTCAAAATTTTTATTCAAAAGAGGAGTTGCCGTTTGATTAATGCAATCAATATTATCTTTAGTGAGAAGTAAAGGATCTATAAGAATTATGTCTGCAATATTAAAGGTTGCAGTATCTAAAGCACCTCCACCAAAATTTGTCCGCCCTTGAAGTTCAATGGATAACATTGAGAGTGCACTTAACAATAAATTAAAAACTAACATTTCTTGACCTAAATACTCTTTCCTTAAATTTATTTTATAAAATGTGTTATTCGGAACAAATTCTTCGTCAGAAAAACCCATTTTATAAGTTGTATTGAAGATTTTCTGAACAATTATTGTTGGGGATTCTAAACTAATACTCTTGAAATCGATTAAATTTGATGTTAAACCATACCAATTTTTTGATTTATTTGTATTTTTCTCTATGAATGATGCTAAATTCTGTATTCCTATAATATTTTCTCCTCTTTTAGCACCTTTCTTAATTTTAATTTTCTTTCTCTCACCATACCGAATATATTCTAAGGTTTTAACAAATTTTTCTTTTTCCAGTTCTTTTTTTGATTTATTGCAGTAAAATAATTTAGTGTTTAGCATATTTGGATCAAAATATGGCTTAGATATTTGTCTTGGAGATGAAACAATAGGAAGAAGAAATTCAGGGTCTAATGTTATTTTATCACCATAACCATTTACGTAGATATCCTTATGTATTTTATTTACTATGAAGTAATCATTGCAATTTGTAGTCAAACCGCGTTGAACAGTAGCAATATCTCTCAAATATACTATACCTTTCCCACATTTATTTATTAATTCAAAATAAAAGGAAGGTGCATTGAAAAAATAATTAGCCCAATTATAACCAACATAATTAAGCTTGCTTTTATCACCACTTGAATTATTCTTCATCAAAGTATAAATAAAATTCTGAGAACAAGAAAATTCACGTGAAAATTCATTTTCTACAATCTTAAAATCGGAATTAGAAGACTCCGATTGAGTGGAATAATTACTTTCATATAAATTCTTTATAAAATCGCTAAAGTTTTTCCCATAAAACAATTGGTTATAGGGAATTTTCCATTTGATAAATTTTACAACATTTTTCTTATCAATATTTTCTATAGGTTTATGCAAAATTACAATAACTGTATTAATTTGTGCTGTTTGAAATGATCGAAATTCGCTGTCAAAAATTTGCTTGATTTTAAAAAATCTACAAATATATTCTTGAAAATTATAACCATACTTTACATTCATCCATGAGTTAGACACAATATATGTAAGGATCCCTTGAGAACGCAATTTTTTCAACCCATGATAAAGAAAATAGATATAATAATCCAACCTACTTTTCCCAGTTTCTGTAATATTTGGAATTAATTTTAAAGACGAATGCAGTTGGTTTCGATAAATAATATTTGCTTGTGGGGAATTATTTTGTAGATTATATATATCTCTATGCCGAATATATGGAGGATTTCCAATGATTATATCAAATCCTTCATTGTTGATATCTAATTGATCATTTTCAAGAATAAAATCACCTTGGAGTATTTTTATATTTGAATGATAAACATTATTGATTTCTTCAATTTTTTCAAATTTTTCACCTTTTTTATCTAAATTTGTTGATATTAAGGCCCATAACCGGAATTGAGCTGTGTATACTGCCCAATTATTTATATCAATTCCAAAAATTGAAGGAAATTGCTGTAATTTCTTATCAAGATTAAAATTTTTATATATTATAAGGAAAAATTTAAGAATTTGATATAAAAATGCACCTGATCCACAAGCAGGGTCTAATATTCGTAAATTTTGAAAGAATTCAGAAAATTTCAAAAGATGTTCTAAATCTCGCGCTGAAATATCATCTTGATTTTTAAAAATTTTATATATGATCTCAATCAAGTGATCTTTATCATATTTTGAAATATTTGGGTGTTTAACTATAAAAAGATTATTAATTGCAATAAAGACTGAAAATTTAATCTCCGAAAGAGGCGTGTAGAAAACTCCTTTTTGAACTTTTTTTTTTTGTTCTATATGCTGTGTTTTTTCAAAAATTTCACCTAAAATTCCTGGATGAATTATGTTTTCAATATCATTTTTCTCTACGATGTTATCTAATTCTTCAATTAAATAGAATTCTTTCGAATCCCAAAGCATATTATAAAGCATTTCTAATTGTTTTATTTTAAATTTCCACTCGGATAATTTCTTTGATTCTTCATTATCTTGGAACAATTTAGGGAGGTTTTTACGGGAAATTTCATTTATCTCAAGTAATAATTTCTGAATAATGCTTAGATCATAATTGTATTCATTATTACTTTTTTTTTTAAAAAATTGTAAAAAAATTGCTTTTTTCCTTTTTTTTTGTTCAATCTGATGGTTAAAATTAGAAAAATATATACAGCCGAATGCTAAGAGTTGACCTAAGAAATAATGAATTGTATTTACGTTAGATTCAGAAAAATTATCATTTTCCATTAAGTAATTCTGAATTATTTTATAGGCACTGAGGTAATCTTTTAATATTTTACCTTTGTTTCCATCTTCCACAATATTTCTTTCGTTTCAAAATTTAAAAAAAATTATATTTACGAAAAATAATCAATTGAATAGATAAACCTTGATAATTTTCGAAATAAATACATGGCCTTTTTTGAATAAGCTTTCCCTTGAACATAACTATCCTATTACCTTAAAAAATGTTCCAAAAATAATTTTTGATAAAGATTTCGATTCATATGATACTATTTGGTTAATGGGCGTTTGGAAACGAAGTAAAAGGAGTAAATTTATAGCGAGTACTCATAATGGATTATTAAATGATTATAAAAATGCTTTAAATGATTTTTCGGTTGAAGATGTAATAGGGTCTCCTTATGCAATATATAAATATACCGTTGATCCAAAATTAGGAGGAAATAATGGCTTAACTAAATTTTACAATGAATTAAAATCAAGAAATAAAAAATTGATTTTAGATTTTGTCCCCAACCATCTATCTCGTGATAATCCTTGGAAAGAAACTCATCCTGAATATTTTATTCAAGGTTCTGAAATCGATTCTCAAATTGACCCGACTACTTTTTTTAAAACCAAAAATAATGTATTTGCTCATGGAAAAGACCCGTACTTTCCTGCCTGGACAGATACTTTACAAGCAAATCCATTTTCAAAGGAATTTCGGAAACAAGTAATTGAAACATTAAGCGAAATTGCAAAAAAAAGTGATGGAGTTCGGTGTGATATGGCTATGCTTCTCACAAATTCTGTTTTTCAAAAAACTTGGGGACTTTATGCAGGTAAACCATTAGAGAAAGAATTCTGGGTCGAAATTATAAGCGAAATTAAAAAAATTTATCCAGAATTCCTATTCATAGCCGAAGTCTACTGGGATATGGAATGGGAATTAATCCAACAGGGATTTGATTTTTGTTATGATAAAAGATTATATGATAGATTACTGTATGAGTCCGTAAGAGAAATAAAAGAGCATCTTCACGCTGATATGAAATATCAGAATCATTTAGTTAGATTTATTGAAAACCATGATGAACAAAGAGCTATTGTTAGTTTTGGGTTAGAAAAATCCCTTGCAGCAGCAATGATCACATTAACTCTTCCGGGTAGTAAATTAGTCCATTATGGACAAAATTTGGGCTTTTCAATAAAATTGCCGGTTCAATTAAGACGATATCCCTTAGAACCTCCCGATTTTGAAATTCAGAAACTCTACGATAATTTTCTTCATATTTTAACAAAAAATATCTCTTTTAACGGAATTTGGAAATTAGTCGATTCAATAAATCCTTTGATAATTTATTATTGGAAGGACCATTCCATATACATACTTGTTTTATGCAATTATTCTGCTTACAATTTAGAAGACACCATAGATTTGGAAAAATTATGTGGGGAGAAAGTGCATACTAATGAAATTTTAGTTGAACCAATATTCTCAAGAAAATATAAAAACCGTAATCATGAGAATTTCATTTTAAATGAACAATATATTAATCTAAGACTAAATCCTTGGGAATTCCTTATTATAAAGATAGTTTTTGAATGATTATGAAGAAAATCAGATATTTTCACTACGAGAGTGAAAAAGAATAAAATAATCTTAAATGTCATAGTTTTAAAAATCAATCACGAATGAAACAAATTGAAACCGATAAGAATATTATTAAAGAATTTAATTCATTATTCTATCCCAAGTCAATTGCAATTGTAGGAGCTTCTAATAATAAAATAGGCGGGAGCAAATTTTGGTTAGCTCTTCAATATACTGGATTTGAAGAAATTGGTGGAAAAACTTATCTAATTAATCCAAAAATTTCAGAATTGTTTGGACAAAAAGTTTATCCAAGTTTACTAGATGAAAATATTCCAAAACCTATTGATTTAGTTATAATTGCAGTTCCCGCAAATTTGGTTCCAAAAATTGTAATGCAATGCAATAAAATTGTCAAATTTGGGGTAATATTTACATCAGGATTTGGAGAAGCTGATAACAAATCATTAGAAAACGAATTAAAAAATGCAATCAACTCAGTAAGTACCCGATTTATTGGACCGAATGGTTTAGGCATTATTAATCCATATAGTAGGATAGCTATTTATCCAGATTGGGGTGTTTTTAAAGGGAATTTGTCCTATATTTCCCAGTCTGGTGGAACATTAGCACGTTTATACTTAAATTTAGGACCGTTGGGAATTGGTTTCCATAATTGTGTTTCGATTGGAAATTCATACGATATCTCAATTAATGAATTGTTAGAATATTTTTATCACGATAAATTAACAAAAATTATTGCTTTATATTTAGAATCGAATCCTAATGGTCGTAAATTTATGCATTTAGCTCAAAAAATAACTCCGAACAAACCTATTGTACTTTGGAAGGGTGGTCAATCTAAAAGAGGGATTAGCGCAACTCATTCCCATACAGGGGGTTTAGCTGGGAGTTATAATGTTTGGAAAGCGATGTGTAAGCAATCGGGAATATTATTGGCAGATCATTTTGAATTATTCTTAGATCTAATACAAGTTGCGTCAACAAGACCAGTTACTCCAAAGAACTTAAATATCGCAATTTTAGTTGCAGGAGGAGGAATAGGTGTTGAATTTACAGATAAATTTGAGTCAGCAGGATTTAATATAGTCGATTTACAAACTGAAACAATTGATAAATTATCTAAGATATTTCCCCCAGTTAATACCAATCTAAAGAATCCTCTTGATTTAGGAGAATTATCCTATGATCCAAGACTTTTTTCTAAAGCTATGGAAATTGTTTTAGAAGATGAAGGTGTTGGTAGCGTTGTTTTTGTTCGAGAAGCAGAACGTTTTAGTATGTTATCAAAAATGTTAGGAATAAATGATGCTCAAAAAATGACAATAGATTCTCTTTCAGAAATTATTAGTAAATCAGATAAACCTGTAATTTGTAATTCAAGCATGAACGTTGATAATGAAGAGGGATATCACCAAAGACATGAATTTCAGATGAAAATGATTGAAGCAGGAATACCTGTCGTAAATTATATAGGAAATATTCCTAAAATCTTGATGCAATTTTATTATTATGGAAGATTCTTAAAAAATAGAAAGAAAAGTGAGAAAAAATAAAATAGAACGAACAAGAAATTACTCTATTTTGTTCTTGCGGATACTTTTTGAATTTTAGTAATTGAAAGATATTCCTCTCTCATTATATCTAAGGCTTTTAATAACGCTTTTGGATTTTGAGCTTTGCTGAGAAATTGCTTTCTAATTGTATCTAAGTTATATCTTGGATAGTATAAAGATACATAGAAGTCACTTATTAGGCAATAATATTCAGTTCCTGATTCATCTTGAAATACTGCTATCATCTTGGTTTCCCAAAGAGCTTTCAAAGAATCATCTATGTCTTCAACGCCTTTTTTACGTAATTTTTCAATATCATTTTTAGTAACCATCGCTTCTCTAAGTAATTTCAAAATTTCATAGCTTTGCGGGTTTAAAATCACTTTATTGATGATCTCCAAGTTGTCATTTTCTGAAGGTTTATAATTTTTAAAGAAATTACGAACTTGGGTTGTATAGGAATCTTTTAATGATTTAGGTAAATGATGTTCCACGGGGTCTAAGAATAATTTTACTGGTGGTCTGCGTAAAATCATTATATCTTCATTGAGAAATACCACATCTGTTGCAAGTCCTTTAACTGAAGCAATTTTAACTATTGTAGATTTCACTAAATTTGCAATAATACTTTCAATATCAATAAATGAATCTCTTTTCGTATCTTTTAGCCATATTGCTAATTCCGATTTAGGTATTGCTGCTTCTTGTTGGAGTCTTTTCAGTATCATTCTTTTGGGTTCGTCTAAATATATCATCGATAGAAGTTGCTCATCATTCAAGGTTGGATAGACAGACAGACGTTGAAATAATGAAGGCAAGACTGCTTCCAATGTTTCTGAGTCTAAATTTAACATTATTTGCCTTGAAATCTCAGCTAAACCATCTTCATAGGCATCTCCATCTTCAGTTGTATTTAGAATCATAATAATATAAATCGAACTTTCAGGACCTGTATAATATGAAGCAAGGTTTGTAGATCCAGCCATCATAGAAACCATACCTGGCTCTCCTGTGAATTCATGTTGAGAATACAGCTGCATTAAAGTTTTTTCATCTAATATAATTTCTTCTGGATATTTCGCTAAAACCTCAACACCAACACGTTCGTCCCAATGCATTACTAACATTCCAATTGCCATTTTTATGAACCTCCTGTGTTATCAGCGGGAGTTTTATATTCCCCGGCTTCTTCTGGATTTTTCCATATATTTTCAATGTTATAATCCAAAATTGCCCATTCATCTTTAAATTTCTCTATTATTTCTTCTTCCATTGTCAAAGTCATGTTTTGTCTAAGGGCTTCTTTATTACCTGAAATCTGCTTTTCTAATTTATTAATTAACTTTACAAATGCAGGAATTTGTGCTTTTTGATAAACTCTATATCCAGCAATACTTCCAATAATGATTAAAACTGCACTTAACGCAATCAGAAAATAGAAAACCGGAACACCAGTGAAAATTTCTTCTCTTTCGATCGTAACTATAATGGTTATTGGATCAAACTCATAATTTTCGGCTTCAATTGTCATTATTCCATGCACTGTTTTATCAGTTGTGAAAGCTGCAACATTTTCAAAAGTATTTGCAGCTTCATAAACGCCATCTCCTTTATGCTCTAAATTCAAAGTAATTCCCAGCTCCTCAAAAGTAATTATAACTATAGCATTTGTTATTGTAAGCTCTGATGAAGAATCTTTTAACGTAATTCTGAAAATATAGTTATCTCCTTTAGGTTTTGAAATTGTTTCGTGATCTTCAATAAAATCTCCTTGATATGAAACTGAGATTACTCTTGGAATTATTTTCAAGGAAAATGATGCAATTTCTGACAATGTATAGTTTTCTATATTCATATTTACTCTTACTGTATAATTTCCTAATCCAATTTCTTCAGTGTGATTAAAAATGAACTTATATTGACCATTTCCATCATCTTCAAATTGACCACTCAATTCCAGTTCATTACCAACATCGTTATAAACTGAATACGTCATTAATGCGCCTTCAATTTCCTTCCCTTTTAAGCCACTATCATCATCGGATATACTCAAAATAGCAGATATCTCTTCAGTTTCTTGATACATCAATTCAAGAGAGTTTAGTGGATTATCTCCAATTTGTAAAGAAATAGAGGTTTCAACAGGATAAATTGTAATATACGGTTTAATTGTGGCTTCTCTATAAATACTATAGTTTATTGTTGGAGCACAATAAAATATCGTTGGAGAAGAAATATTTACAATACTTGAATTAAAATTAATCAAATATTTTCCATCATCTTGATCAATCCAATCCCATACTATTCCACGTGAACTACTGTTTAAAATTAAATATTCATATTCTACTGTATCAACTAGATAAGAGATATTTAATTGCGTTATAGCTGCATTTGGCAGATATAAGTTGGATCTTGGTTGTTCTGTGCAATAGTATCTTACTTGGAATGAAACGTTGTTTCCCCATGGATAGATAGTCGGAGGAGTAATTAATGATAAAGAGGTATCCCAGAAATCGATTATATCCATTGTAAGGTATGCTATCTGAGTTGTATAATATGCATCCTCATATTGCCCCTGGATTTTAATTGTATATTCTCCAAAGTCATATTTACTGGAGTTGATTGAGAAATCATATAATCCATTTTCTAAATCTATTGATTCAAGGTTACTATACGATCCTCCGCCTTCTATATATGCACTCACGATTGCTTCAGGTCCCATATAATCTCCATTTCCATCAGTGTAATTAACTTGAAATGTTATTGTTTCACCGTCGGCACCTTTAAGATACGTATCAGAGACTCTGAAATTTGGATTTATCATTGAATCTAAACTTGAATTTCTAGGAAGTATTTGTATACTAAAACTGATATCAGCAAATGCATAATTTGTTTCATTTCCATATACATTAACAGTATAAATACCGACGGGTAAATCAATATTGTTCCATGTAAAATTATATGTTGGACCTAGTGGAATAGAATCATCATGTAATAATAGAGTAGGACCTATACCATAACTGCTAATTTTATAATACAAAACAGCATTTGATATATCCCTCTCAACTGGAATTATACTTGTGTAATTGAATTCTAAAAATAGATTATCTCCCCATACTATCTTTAAATTCTCATCAGGACTAATTAATTCCAGTTGTGCTGTAAAGTTTAAGAAATTAATTGTGAGATCAATATAAGCTTTTTGATTATCTACCTTTTCCAATTCTAATTTCAAGATATAAGAACCTACATTATATTCATTTCCATAAAGAGTAAAGTTATAATTTCCTGAAGCCATAGTAAAATCTTCATTTATATCTAAAGAATAATTTACTATAGTATTACCCTGATCTAAAGAAATTAATGTCCAATTTCCAGTAGCTCCTACAATTCCTCCAATAGATCCTCCCGAAATGGCTTTATAATAGAAATTAAAACCTATATCATCTTCAACATAAGCATTTACATAATATGGGGAATTTACAATTTGTTGTTCAGAACCCCAACTTGCAGTGGATGTATCATTTATTGTTAAGGTTGTTTTTGCTTCCCCAATTGTACAATTAAAAATTTCCGAGGAGACTGAAGATAAATCTAAGGTTTTATTGAATTCTAGAGGAGGTGTTTCTTCTAATTGAAATTTTCTTGCTTTACCTTGATATTGCACAGAAAATTCCCAAGTTGTAATTGGTAAACGAATTTGTATTTCACCTAAAGTATCTGTGTAGAAAGATGTGATATTTTCATGGTTTCCGGATGTTGCATTCACAAGGGTCACATTTGCAAGATATAATCCCCAATAATCGGAATCGTTTACATCCATATCAGTCACCAGTAAATCAAGAGTCGTGAGATTACAGATTAGTGTTTGATAGAACTTTAGAACTGTATCACCGTATGTATTCAATTCTATACTATCGGAGTAGATGGTATAGTTAACATCACCTACGGTATAAATAACATCAATATTCCATGTTCCTTCGTATAAACCCTTAAATGTGATATTGCCTATTGAGTTTGTTTGTTTTAATCTTGGATCTTCACCGGAATTATTAGTTAGGTGGATATACGCTCCATCTATGGATTGGCCATTATTATCTAAAGCTTTAAGTTGTAAATTTGCACCTCCACCTAAAACTGCATCTCCGATTTTAACATTTGGTGGATCTTGTAGCCCTTTTGCCCTAATTTTCGTTAATGATCCGTCATTATCATGGAAAATATGACCCCACATAGTGAAAACAAAAGAATTTGGTGAGTATATTCTTTGGGGGCGAAATCCTAAATTCGATGTTAAACCTCCTACACCCATATCTACATGATCAATATACGTATCATATGTCCCTGTTGTGGTTTCTGGATCCCAGATTGTTCCAATTCCATTATTATATGTTTCATCCCAAACTGAATACCATGCATCTTCATAGAAACGTTCGGTATATTCATTATAAAAACTGTTATAAGAATCCAGTGAACTGAATTCTTGAGATCCATCAAAATTTGTGTTTGCATCTGATCCAAAATTCATCCCACCCATACCAAAAGCAGTATTATTTGATGTTGTTAACCAATCTTGCACGAATTCCCAAAAACCATAACCAACATAGGAAACTGAAGGTTTACATTCAACTCGATGCTCAATTCTAACTGTATCATCAAGATAGTTTATTGTATAAAACCTTTCGTATATGAAATTCGTAGAATCATAAGTCATCTTAATAACACTTCTAATGTTACCATTACTAACAACTTCTACACTTGTTATCTCATCGAAATTTTCAGAGTTAATTCCTCCATAATTCCAAGAATATAACTCCCACCCCGCTCTTGTAGACGGATTTTGGAGATCTACATCACTTCTCTTATCATAAACTTCATAAATATGGTCATCATCAATTCCAGGTATTATCTGCCCTTCTTTCATCGAGATTCTGATTTTTTCATTTTCAATTGTATAATCCTTTCCTTGAATATTAGTTGTGAGTAACATATCACTACTTGCGGAATAGTCTGGAGCATCTTTCAATTCAAATTCTTTTGTATCGAAATAAATAAAATAATAACGTTCTCTTAAGTTGGTTGTTTTTCCATCCATAACCCAGCATAAAGTTCCAACAGCATTATTTTCAACCACATAGTCATCATCTTTATCAAATTGAGAAGGTGTTTCATTATTTACAACGAAAAATTCATCCCATTCTATAACCCTTATTGAATTTTCATCAAAAATGCCTGTTATTCCTGCATCATCCATAACTTGAGTAAAATCAATAGTTTCTTCAATCAGATGATCATTATAATAACGACCTTCCAAACCACTAATATTTACCAATAATCTATATGACCAATCAACATTCCACCAATCAGCTTGAATTACATTTGTTTTATTAACGTTATGTTGTCGGTAATTTAAAGGC
Organism: Promethearchaeum sp.; assembly: GCA_030612265.1. Lineage (GTDB taxonomy): Archaea > Asgardarchaeota > Lokiarchaeia > Sigyniarchaeales > Promethearchaeaceae > Promethearchaeum. The sequence continues at coordinate 1,428 of JAUWOE010000007.1, read as the reverse complement.
TTAACTGTGATTTTTGGTCCACCCAACAAGTTTTTCCGTTCTGGATTTAAATTTCCATAGTAATTATTATCATATTTTGAATCGGGTGTTGTTTCAGTAATATTAAAATAAACAAAATATTTTCTAGATTCCCAGATATCACTTCGTGTTGTGATATTTAGATTTGGAATTTCAACGATTGATGAATCACTACTAGAAAGATTGAGTGAAAATCCCCATTCTCCATATCTATCAGCATTTACTGATCCATTAATATCTGTTTGTGTCAAAATACTGTGCCAACCTGCAGAAACTGAACCATAATTAAAAACATGAATCGTGTCTGAAATATCATCCCCTTGTTGTAAACCATATTCCCGATAGAAAATCTCTTGTTGATCAAAAATGAAATAAGTTCTGAAATTTGTATATAACCAAAAATTAAGATTAGAGATATCTTCAGGAAAATATACATAGGTCATTGCCCATGCAGATCGATGATAATTATCATGATTAGTTGCGCCAATACCATTGGTTGTCATGTCTGTAAAATCAATGTAGCCGTCATCTACATCATAATAATTTTGCCAGGTATATAAATTAGTCATCATTCCTGGAGAATAAAAATCAGTAATTGGAATCTCCCCACGATTTATATAAGCTCCATCCCATCGATAATAAGGTCCTCCTATAACACTCCAATTACGAATACTTCCATCAGAATATGGGATGTCCAGTTGGTCCATCGGTGTTCCAGTTGATCCATTTAAATTCCAATTTAATGTTCCAGTTGCATTAGTTTTTGCATTAAATCCGGCATCTTCAGTAAAGTCATAAGTTTCACATTCTTCATTAATTTGAGTTGTGTGATTATATTCAACTAATTTTATTGAACTAACATCTACGGTCCCTTCTATTCTCATATCATTTAGTTGATTGGTGAAGTTAACTCTTTGAATTGCATTATAGTCTTCTACAGGTAATTCGGCGGAAGCTTCGAGTTCATATCTATAATTAAAAGTGTGAGTCCCGTTGTTCCACCAAGTAGCTTCTGTACTATTGGCATATATATATTGGATCTCATTACTGGTTAAAGCACTATTATAAATTCTAAAATCGTCCATATCTCCATAGAATTCATAATCATATCGTGTAGAATAATGTCGAGAACCAATATTTATATCAGTTAAATCACAAAAGACTGCGGTTGTCAAATCATATGAAGCATCTAATTTACCATTAATATAATAACTTAAAGTGCCAGTTCCACCAATTTTTTCATAAACAACTGCAGTATGAACCCAATTGTCAATATATTCGTCAGAATTAAAAACAGTTTCTGATCTTATCACATTATATGAATTTGGGTAACTACCTTCTACATCAAAAAACAAGCGCCCATATACAAATGAATATCGAATTTCATTTATTTGCTGTACATTGTCGGTT
>JAUWOE010000139.1 GCA_030612265.1 Promethearchaeum sp. | reverse complement strand
TCATTTATTGATGTCGGGGAGGTTAGAATACGTTCTAATGATTTTTCACGAGTTTCAATGGGTAGAATAACTGGACTGATTGCGGTGGCCGTGAAAAATGCTGTCATAGAAATAATTCCTACAAAAACTTGATTCAAAGAGATCTCTTTACCAATCACCCAAGATAGTGCCATGAAGAATGGAAACAGCAGTCCAAAAATTAAGACGGGACCTTTCTTAAAATAAAGTGTAATATTTTTCTGACTAAAGATCCAAATTTTTCTCATGCTTTCACGTATCACTTTATTTCTCCTCCATTTGCTAAATCACTATTTCTTATTAGGTGAATAAAAACTTCTTCAAGCGATGTGTCGACTATTTTTAAACCCGAGATCTTTAATTTACTCTTGGAGCAAAATGAATACAGCTCAGAAATATCTTTAATGGCATTGTTACTGGATAAAACATAATATTCGTTCTTCTTTCCGATATTAAAACTATTCTTCAGGTCGGTTTTTTGAACATCCGAAATATCCACACCTAATTTCTCACCTCCACTTTCGCTCTCGAATTTGAAGAGAATAGTTGAAGGTGTTTTGTATTGCTCACGAAGTCGATCAGGGGTCTCGTCGGCAATGATTTCTCCCTTATTGAGAATTAACACTCTATCGCAAAAATTTTGTGCCTCGTGCATATCATGAGTGGTAATCAAAATTGTTTTTCCTTCTTTTTTTAATTGAAGAATAATTTTTCTCACTAAAATTGTTGACATTGGATCTAAGCCACTTGTAGGTTCGTCAAGAATTAGAATTGGAGGTTCATGAATTAGAGCAAGGCAAAAGTTAAGGCGTTGTTTTAATCCTTTAGATAGTGATTTTGTTTTTGAGTGCATTTTATCCATTAAATCAAATTGATTGAGTAGTTTCATTGATCTTTTTTCAATCTCTTTTTTTGACGATATACCGTATATACCAGCTGAAAATTTTAGGTTTTGTAGGATTGTATAATCAGAAAAGGCATTGCTAACTTCTGGAACGATTCCATAGTTAAGTTTATACTCATTTGGATTGTCTATAATGTTTTTGTTAAAAATTTCAATTCTTGCGTCATTTTCTAGTTTGAATAATCCAGTTAATAATCGTATGATTGTTGTTTTACCAGCACCGTTAGGGCCTAGAATTCCAAGGATTTCTCCTTTAGTAATTTTAAAAGAAACATTTTTTACAGCCAATAGGTCTCCAAATTTTTTACTAAGGCTTGAAGCGTTAATTGCAATGGTTTGAGCACTCATTTTTCTTCTAATTAATGTAAAGATATATTATATTTAAGAATATATTTGATACACCTACATTTTTATATAGTTTTATTTGTTCATTAAAGAAAAATAAGTAAAGAAAAATTATAAAAAACTTTATCACTAAATTTCAAATTAATTATATATTGTTATACAACCGGAACCTGTTTCTAAAAATAGATCGAATCCAGATGTATCATCGAAACTTTGACTAGTCAATGTTTCATCAGTATAAATATATCCAACAGTGTTTTCCAAATCGAAAGAAATATCTCCACTTCCAACATCGCATTCCCAATTTGATGGAACTAATATATAATTCATGTCTAAATTCACAGTAACTCCTCCACTCCCTGTTTCAATATCCCCAGTTATTAATCCTCCAAGGGAATGGTGTTGTATTATATCAATGTTAACATTACCGCTACCTCCATCAATATCCCAATTAATATTATTTAACAAGGATATATCTTCGGAAATGAGAGTGAAACCACCTGAACCAATATCAACATCAAAATCTCCACCTAGAGTTGTATTGGTTAATTCATACCAAACACTTCCAGAACCTGTATCTGATGAAATACCATTTAAAAGTTTAGAATTGATAATAAATATTTCCATATTTCCCGATCCAGTTTCTAAATTTAAAGTATTTGACAAATCAACATCATCAAAAACAAGATCCAATGATCCCGAACCAGTGTACGCTTTTAATGAGTTCTTGATTTTTGTATTTTTAATATCTACATGAATGTTCCCTGATCCTGTACCGAGATTAAGATCATTTGAAATATTTGAGTTACCATTAAGATCCAAATAAACACTACCGGAGCCTGTGTATATATCTAAATTGGAAAAATTTACTCCTTCTGGAACATCGACTGAAATACTACCGGATCCTGTATCTATATCCAAATCATATACAATATCGTTTCGTAGCGTGACTGTAATGATACTCTGATCCCACATTGCCCAATGGAACCATTCTTTTTGATAAACTCCAAATAGAACTGAAGATTCGGAGGTTTCCCAGACTATATCATAAAATTCTTCCAAACTAAGTTCTTCAATCCCGCGGACTTCGAAATCAAAATTCGCTTCAATCTTTATAATATCGTCTATTGGTGAAGAATTAAATTGATATACAATTTCTGCGCTACTAACATCAAATTTAAAGGTTAAATCTACAGGAATTTTTTCAGATTCGTAAGTATAAGTCCGATCTGCTTGAATTTCATATTGAACGGAAGATGCCAGAAAAGAAACTCCACTACAAATCATTAAGACAATTATCACTAGAGCAATAATTTTTCCTGCTTTATGTTTTCTTATTTGTTCATGGCGAGTTGATCTATTCAATCTACCATTATTAGATGTATTTTGAGGGATTTCTTCATATTTTTCGGGTTGTGGGGAAGGTTGCACCGGAATTTCAGCCCGTGAACCACAATTAGAGCAATATAGAATCCCCAATTCTATTTTAGCTCCGCAATTTGAACAATAGGTCATAATTTTTCACAATAATCTTTGTTAATTCAATGAAGGAGATAATGATTATATTCCATCTGGGAACCAATAATTGTCAACTTAAAATAATAATAAAAAAATAGATATTTAGTGTGTTGCTCCACATCCAGGACAGACTCATGTTGAAGAATTTCAATCTAATTCTTTGCTTTCAGTAAAAATTTACAGTGCACTTTGGAATCAAGATGTTTTTTGGATGTTTAGACGGATTTTTGTAAAAAAAAATTTTTAAAGTAATTAGAAGCAATTAAAATAGAAGGTATTTAAGTAGATAAAATTGCATTATTATAATGAGGTTAGAATGTCAAATCGTCTCGAACCTGAAATAATCCAAGTACTTGAAGAAATTGTTACTCGGCGTCTGCGAGAAGCTTTGGAAGAAAGAGCAAAACTTGTAACAATAGATCAATTTTCAGAAGCAATGGAACGAATTGACCACCGATTTGAAGAATCACAAAAAAGATTTGAAGAAATACAAAAAAGATTTGAAGAATCGGATAAGAAATCAGATAAAAGATTTGAAGAAATACAAAAAAGATTTGAAGAATCAGATAAGAAATCAGATAAAATGTTGGATATATTGAATAATTTACAAACACAATTAGGAAAACCATTTGAACAATTTGCACGAAATGTTATCATTAGAATCCTTGAAGGAGAAGGTCTATCTAAAGTATTACTCAAACCCATAAAACTTAAAGATAAAAATAGATTTGTTTTTCCTGATGGAACAGACGAAATAGAAATTGATGGTTTATCTGAAGAACCACCGATTATTATTGAAATCACTTCAATATTACGGATGATAAATAAAGTGAACACATTTCTCCGAAAAAAAGAATTTATTGAAAAGAGATTTGAGAAAAAATTCCGTGGATTTTTTATTGCTGCGGGAAGTGAATTATCCCAACAAGAAATTGCCGATATTACGGTTCTCTTGCGAAAACACCAAAGTGAATTGATCAATCTTTAGTAGTTCGATTTTTTTTCTTCCTATTTCACTTTGATAAAAAAAAGAAGAAATAAAAGATTATAAAACGGGATAAGAAAAAACAGACAATCCTTAATAATCTTCAGGAAGATCACCAATTAACCATCCATAACCTGTTGTTTCACAAGTATAATAATTTCCATCAGCTTTACTTATATGCCATACATCCCCATATAGAACGCAAGGGTTTAATATAATGAAGATTATGGTGAAAAAGCTTTTTCTGCAATGCGTATTTCGGATTCTATGCCTTCTTTTTTAAAAAATTTCATCCAAGGTCTTGCATAAAATAGCAGTATTTCCTTTTATCCGTGGGCTTCCATTGATAATTAGTATCGGATTATATTACTACAATATATCCAAGTTGATTAATAATGTTTGAGATTTCATGGAATTTTCCTAATTAGATTTTAAATCATTATTCTTAAAATTAAAAATAGAATAATAGAAGAAAAAAAGAATGAAATTAACACAAAAAAAGAGAGATATTTCTAGTTTAATTTCGCACCGCACGACTTACAATAAAACTTAGCGCCATTCAAAGGTTCATTACAAACTGGACAATTCACATGAGAACTCAGAGATGGTTTTCCAACGATTCGAGGCTCACCCATATTAATATCAAAGGTGAAATCCCAATGAAATCCATAGATATCAAAAACCCCCAATAATTCTGGAGGTAATGTCATGGTTCCGTTCTGTGAAATAATTACAGAACGACTTTGCTCAAGCGAATATATGTCACTTCCAGCAGCATGTTGGCCAATAATCATCCCATCACTAAGTTCCAAACTACGATCGGCGAAAGATGCAACGTGCTGACTATGAGTGACAATTAAAAAGGCAGTATCGAGTTTTTTATGCAATTCCTTAAATAATTGCATTACTGATTCTGTATTCTTTGCATCAATGTTTCCTGTTGGTTCATCAGCAAGAATTAAGGAAGGATTATTTGATAGTGCTCTGGCAATGGCTACCCGTTGTTGTTCTCCACCACTTAATCGATGAGGAAGATCATGCATTCGACTTTCCATCCCCAAACGTGTTAGTACTGCGTTCGTCCGTTTTCGAGCTTCACTGAATCCTACCCCAGAATATCTTAGTGTCTGGAATACATTGTCAAATCCAGAAAGTTCAGGAATAAGATTACCTTCTTGGAAAATGAAACCTATTGTCGATCTGCGGATGGGAACTAACAATTTTTCAGACATTCGAGAGATATCTTTACCAAAATATCGAATAGATCCTGCGCTTGGTCTTTGCAATCCTCCCAGAATTCGAAGAAGGGTTGATTTTCCGGCTCCAGAGGTTCCAACAATTGCTACGAATTCACCTTTTTTCATCTCTAAATTCAATCCACGTAAGGCTACTACATTATTTGCCCCTTCTAATCCTTCATAGATAGAATAGAGACTTTGTGCTTTCAGTAATAATTTATTAGTTTCAGATTTTTTAGCTTTTTCAGCTTTTTCATTTGTTTCCATTGTCATTTAGACCACCTTTGTAGCAAGACTTAAATCTTGATTGGCTGCTGATTTTACAGATAAAAGCGTAGCCAACATCATACCAATGAATGTCACCGCACTGATTATCACCAATTCAAGTCCAGGAATCACAACGGTACGATTAAGTGAGATTTGCCCTCCAACTATCATATTAATGAAGATAAACACGCCATTAAAAAGATAACTGATGCCAATTCCGATGAAAATACCCCACACAGATGCAGTTAACATCATTAAAGAGTTTTCTCCAAGAGCCATTTTATAGATATGGCTTTTTTTAGCCCCAATGGAGCGTAAAATTGCAAATTCATGTTTACGCCTTTCCATTAAAATCGCTGAAAAGGAAAATGCACTAACAAGAACTGCCACTAAGCTGATAATAAAGTTCAGAGAAAGCAGACCGGTAATTCCGTATCCTTCTTTGGTTGTATTGATTTCTTCCAGTTCTTCATAATAGGAGCGATGACTACTGACTCCATCGATTTCTGTATTCAGTGTTAATTGAATTTGGTCGATCTCCTCTGTGGTTATTGCAGCTCCTTTTTCAGTGCGAACAAGGTATTGGGTGCCATTAAGGGTATTATTTTCATAGGTATTTGCATCCAATTCTAAACTTAGCGCTTGAATTTCTAGGAATAATTTTTGAGATATAAATGCAGAAAAAATGGTCCCACCTGGTAATTGGTTAACAATTCCTAATATTTTGATATCTTCTATTTTTACGGTCTCCCCTGTAGTAGATTCTGAAATTGGGACACGTAGATCAATAACATCTCCAACTTTAGCATCTAATACAAATAAAGAATCTTGAGAAATAAAGATCCCATTGGAGTTATCATATAACGCTTGTAATGCCTTTTGAGGGGTATAGGTATTAAAAGTATCTTGTTGCCACATTGCTATGGGGGTGCCATTTTTCATATTATCGAGTTCTTTATCATTTTCTATTGCTGTTAGTTGTATATAGAAACTTAAAGTCCGCAGATACATTTGATTTATTGCCAATGAATCTTCAAATCCAGAAATATTATTAATGGTTTCATGGAAATCGCCTTCATTTACGAAATTTATTTGCCAATCAGCACCAATTTGCCATTGAATGGTCCGTTGTGCTTGTGTTTCTTCAGTATTTCCTTGAATTGTAGCTAAGGAGGCAATAGATAATGTCATAATAATGATGACGGCTAACCGTTCGATATCTCCTCTACGTTTCAAACCTGATTTAATCACGTTTTTTACATCCCTAAACACAGGTAATCGCAGGAATATGGCTTCTAATTTGAGCGGAATCCACTTCACAACTCGTGATCCCACAGAGCTTCCTCCGATCCAAAAGATAAATGGCATAAACAAAAAGATTATAAACCTGGTAAAACCAGATATCTGAACTTGAATCTTCAATAAATCAATAATTACTAAAACTAACCCGGATAAACTTACCACGAATAGAACAACATCTAATTTATGACGTTTGAAGAATTTTTCCTTCTTAACCTCTCTGCGTGAAACACCTTCTGTAACTTCTTGATCTATAAATGTTTTCCCTTTCTTGTATGTTACTATGATTAATATCAAGCTTACTAATCCAACCGGCAGTATAAAAGCCCACAGATCAAATCTAAAGAAATCAAGAAATCGATTAGTAGCTGTAAACTTTATCTCCATAAACCCGCTAATTGAGCTTATAGTCCATGCTGCAATGATACCTAATAAATAACCGATTATAGACCCAACCATTAGCAGTAACAAGGTTTCTTTCTGTAATTCAGAGAAGATTTGTTTGGAGCTGGCACCTTGCACCTTTTTGATTGCAATCAACCTTCGTCGTTCTTCTAAGGACATTTCTAAACCGAAATTTAACAGATATAGTGAGAGAAGAATTACCGGAATTGCCAGGACTACGTAGAGAATTGTAATAAATATACTAAAGAATTGGAAACCCATAATTGGTCCTTCAATCATATTAAATCCTTGGATATCCAGATCATAATCACGTGTAATTTGATTAATAAATTGATTTAATTCACGATTAAAGGTGGTTGGGTCGCCCACATTAAATCGCGTGACATCAATCTTGACAGCGACATAAAAATTCCCCGTAGCATGAAGACCTTCATTGAATTCTGTCATGCTTTCGTCATGAAGTCTATCCAAAGACAGATAGATTATCTGACCTTCAATTGGACTACCTCCACCAATATCCATGGTAAAGTCTTCATAAAGAATAGCCTTATAAGACCCACGAATTGTTAAATTAGGAAGAAAGCCAGTATTTACTTCAGTCACTTCGTTATATATAGTTTGAGTGAAATTAATCGAATGGATAGTATCACCGATTTTTAGGCCATAATTATTCATTAATTGCTCAGATACAATTACATATTGTCCAGTTAAATTTGAGTTTTCTTTAAAATCCATAGATAGTAGTGTTTCCCCAATCGGACCAGTAAAGAAATCATCATCTACAAAAATGGGATCAACTTCCATATTTTCTTCAAGATTATCAGTGGCTTCTGGTATAACGTACGTTTCCAATCTGTTATTACGAAGGTTACTATCTTCTGATGCCATAATTGTTGTATCAGTCACCCGAGAATCCGCCGAAATGTTATTGGATAGTTTATTCAACTCGGAATAAGTTTCGTTTCCTATGATATGAAAGCGAACTTCAAAAGGATAATTTTCCACCATTCCATCATAATTATTTTGTTTTAATTCAGCATTATATAAGAAAATCCCTGATAATAATGTAATTGATAGCACGATTCCTGAAAGCATCGCCATAGATCTGCGCTTATTTCTGAAAATCGCATAAAATGTATTTGGAATCGTTTCTAACGGAATTCGTTTGTAAAATTCAATTTTTCCTCTGTTTTTCTTTATGTTTTTATTTTTATTTGAATTATTGTTGTTTTCCATCTTAAATTTCACCCAAACTAAATAGAAGTTATTTCCTCCAATTCCTTCTTTACTTTTCCGTCGTGTAATATAAAGACTTGATCCGATGCATGGGCTAAGCTAACATCATGGGTAACCATTAAAATCGACTTTCCCATCTTTGATAATTCCTTAAATAGTGCAATAACTTCTAATCCGGTGGCTGTATCTAAATTCCCGGTGGGTTCATCAGCAAATAATATTACAGGATCATTTGCTAAAGCGCGTGCAATTGCAACTCTTTGTTTTTGTCCACCAGACAGTCCATCAGGAAAATGATCAGCCCGATCTATAAGCCCAACTAATTTTAATAATTCTTTTGCCCGAGTTTCGGCTTCTTGATCGTAGACACCCGCTAAATTAAGTGGGATAATAATATTTTCTAAAGCTGTTAGATTGTCAATCAACCCAAAGGATTGGAACACCCAACCGATATTTTTCGATCGCATCTCGCTTAGATCATTATCATCCAAATTACCTAGATTTGTGTTTTTGATTTCCACAGTACCTTTAGTGCTTTCAAGCAAGCCACCCACGATGTTAAGCAATGTGGATTTTCCGCTTCCTGAAGGCCCCATAAGTGCAAAAAAATCACCGGGTTTCATCTGAAAATCAATACCTTTAAGGACATAAACCTCATTTCTTTTGCCTTCATTGAATATTTTTTCCAAATCTTTAATCTGTAAGACGTTTTCTGTCTTTGATAATGCGCTTTCCATGCTACACCGACCTATTATTAAATAGAATTTTACTAAACATGTTTGTTATAAACTCCGAATCAATTTATTTTTTTTAAAAATTAAAGAATTATTCTACATATGAAAAAAGTGGGATAAAATAAGAGTACAATATAGACCAATTCTTAGCGTTTTTTTTAGCAAATAAGATAAGAAATAATGAGAAAAGAACATAACGATTTTCAACAATAAATGACAAGACAAAAAGATCAACAATAATATACATTTTTTTATTCAAATATTTTAGTTGGAAATTATCAGTAGAACTTGAAGGATTTGAAAATAAAAAGGTATAAAATTATATACTAAAAGTATTAATAGATATACTAATTTTAGTATTAATAGAATGAAATTGATTGATAATTATTTTTATATGATCTTAAAATTCTTAAAAAGAAAAAAAAACACTAATTTCACCGAATTAATTAGTGTTATAAAGAATAAATCAACACTTTCAAGCAAATTGAAACAATTATTAGCAAAAAATATAATTATAAAAAAAAATGGCAAATATAAATTATCAGAAAAAGGTAAAAAAATTCTAAATCTTTTAAATGAAATCAAATCTACCATAACACCAAGAAAAGAATACGAATATTTCGATGGAGTGGTGAAAATCTTCTCAGATTATCTATATTTATATCTCCAATATTTAAAAGGAAAATTTGAAGAAAATCTTTTATCTATGGTTTTGTTTGGATCAGTTGCAAGAGGAAATTGGACAGAAAGAAGTGATATTGATATATTATTAATATTTTCTGATAATTTCCAGGCTGAAAAGGACTTAGACGAGATAATGATAGAATCTACCATGGAATACGAAAGAAAGAATGAAATAAGAAAACAAGATAAAAAATTAAATATACATATCGAAAATTTGTCGTTAAGATCTAAGGAATTGAAAAGATTTAAAACGCTTTATTATGACATAGCAATGGATGGGATAATTCTTTATGATGTAAATAAAACAGCTACTAAATTCCTCGAAAATCAAAATGAAAAAATAAAAATAAAAAAA
>JAUWOE010000051.1 GCA_030612265.1 Promethearchaeum sp. | reverse complement strand
CTTCACGATTTTTTTGGTTCCCGCACAGGAAAGCAATTTCGATGCAAACAAACGCTGTATAAAGATGGTACTTCTCATCATAAGTTCGAGATTGATGCCGATCTTAATGCTGCTCGGAATGTGAGCATGCGACCATTGATTCGATCATTGGTATAAATTTTTTTAAAACCACCGGCATTTCTATATGGAATGCTACTGATCTTCCGTTATAGATCTCCAATTGTCCAGATTTGGATAATTTTTAAGTGACGGTAATTCTCTAACATTGATTTGGGGAAAATCTTCTATTGAAATTTTATTACGAAAAATATCAGAAAATCTTCACGAAAATGGGATTTTATTCTTTCAAATTCTGAATGGTGACAATCCCAGAAAAGGATATAAAAAATCAAAAATTATTCAGATATCCGATGGTATTGAGGTTTTTACTATGAAGCGTTTTGAGCCGGATTTATCTCAAAATATTTTGAAAGTTGAATTTATCTCCTTTATTAAGAAACTCGAAGATAAGAATTATGATCACCAGGTTAAATCCAGTGTTTGGCAACTCATTTCAACTAAAGAACTTGAGAAGATCCTACAAAAATATGGGTTTTTAGATATAATATTTTGGGAAAACTACTCAAAAGCACCATTACAGCCAAAAGAAAGTGATAGTTTATTATGCGTTGCTAAAAAAAACTAATTAAATTATCCATTTTTTTCCGGTGGTCGGATAAACTATAACATATGATTTTTACCCAGATTATTATTTTTATCATTAAAAACAAAAGAATACCCATTCCTTTAAAGATGGGATGAATTTCGTATATTCTAAAAAATCATGATTCTGCCCACTTATAAATACATACACCATGATAACTATAATAATGCAACTCGTTAGACAAATTCAATTCAATCGTACTCCTCTTTTGGATGAGATCACCTTTAGATCCAAGAATTTGTATAATGTAGCGACATATACGGTTAGAAAGCGATTCTTTGAAGACAGACATTGGATTAGATACTATGAGCTTTGGAAGATGCTTAAATCTCACGATGCCTACATTATTTTACATAAAATGTGCGGGAGTCATCCTCCACAGCAAGTCTTAAAACAGGTGGATCGGAATTTTAAGAGTTTTTTTCAAGCAATAAAAGAATGGAAGAAACATCCAGAAAGATTTCAAGGGAAACCCAATCTTCCTCGATACAAACGCAAGGATGGGCATAACCTTCTCATATTTACCTCTCTCCAATGTAGACTAAAGAATGGACATGTCTTATTAACTCGGAAAATGGAAAAATTAGGATTTCCTCAAATTCCTACAAATCTTGAGAAGGTCAAAGGTGTTCGCATTGTTCCATTTGGGGATAGATATAATATAGAACTCATCTATAATTACGAACCCAATGATTTACATTTAGATAAGAATAACGTTATAGGGATTGATTTAGGACTTATAAACATCGTAACTTCTTCAGATAACATGGGTGGTAGACCCGTAATTATCAAAGGCGGTGTTCTTAAGAGTATTAATCAATACTACAATAAACAATTATCCAAATATAAATCATTGGCAAAAAGATATAATGATACCCACATTACTAATCGGATTTTGAAGTTCCATCGTAATCGGAATAATAAAATACGGGATTTTTTTCATAAAACATCTCATAAGATCATCAAACATTGTATTGATCACAATATTGGTACCATTGTGATTGGTTATAATGAAGGATGGAAGCGGAACATCAGGATAGGAAAACGGAATAACCAGAATTTCGTGTCCATTCCCTTTTTAAAGTTAATCCAACAAATCGAATATAAAGCGGAAATGGTGGGAATAACCGTTATCCGCACTTCCGAAGAATATACATCACAAACATGTTCCTCCTGCGGGATTGTAAAAAAAAGCAATAGAAAACATCGTGGATTGTATGTGTGTTCCCAATGTGGGATGGTTTTGAACGCAGATGTAAATGCTTCAAGAAATATATGTGAAAAAGGAGTCCCTAAGTCCACATGGATAGGGGATAGAGGATGTTTGAACCATCCGGCAGTGTTAAAGATTTAACGATTTTTAACCTTCGAATCCCACTCTTTTATTTAGGTGTGGGTTGTTCAAGAGCACCAAGTTAAATCCAATGTTTGGCAACTCATATCAACGGAAGATCTTGAGAAAATATTGCAAAAAAATGGGTTTTCAGATATAATTTTTTGGGAAAATTACTTAAAAGCGCCATTACAGCCAAAAACAAGTGATAGTTTGCTATGTGTAGTAAAAAAAAGGAATAAAAAAATATAGATCTATACCCTAATTGCTCAAAGGTTTGAAATTTCTACATATACTTAACCCGTTCTTGGAATTCTTCATCAGATTCCGATAAATACATGATACATTCGACCAATCCAAAGAGAGTTGGAATTCCTGTCCAACAAAATAGAAGGTACATTACACCATTTCCAAATTTCTCAAGATAGAACTTGTGGATTCCGAATGTTCCAAGAATTAATGCGAGTATTCCTGCCACTATCCGATTTTTCTCGTTTTGAGGCGGATTAGGTTGGAAGGTGGGTTGGGATATCTCTGGTTGAGGGGTTGGAGCATAATGGGACTGTGTGTATGCTTGTTGCTTTGGTACCGACTTAATTACCGGAGCGGGTCGGGACGCTATAGTATTCCCACAATAACTACAAAATTTAGCGTTATCCTCTATCTCCGAACCGCATTGACTACAGAATATTGTTATTTTTTTTCACCTTGAATATTACTTCAAAATATACATGAAAAGCGATAATATTAAAACATCGTTAGACCATTTCTTTTATGCAAGGAATCCATTTTTTCCATGCAATCGGATAATAATAAAAAATTTGGTTGAATAAAAAAATAAAAAAAAAATGAATTTGCTTAAAGAAGTTCGATTTTGGCGTGACCTATGACGGTTAACCATTCTCGATAGGTAAAAGTTCCTTCATCAGTTTCTTCGGTTTTAATTCCGGACAGTTCTTTTTCCTTAACCCATGCTTTTTCCTCGCCTTCAAAGGTTTTGATAACTGTGCCATCTTTTTCTATTTTAAGAGGCATCTTTGAATTTTGAGTAATTTCGAAAGAAACTTGATTACCTTCGATGCCAGTAACTTTGGCAGTTGTTATTACTGTATCTCCAGGGCGAAGCATTCCTCGCAATTCTCCACCTAAATTAATGAATTTAGCGTTATTCTTACTGGCGATATCGCCCATCATTCTTGATATATACCCGAAATACAACATTCCATGGACAATTACGCCTTTTAATCCAACTGTTATTGCGAATTCTTCATCCAAATGAATTGGATTTCTATCCCCACTGGCTTTTGCATATGCTTTTATATTATCCCTTGTGACGGGTCCATCAATTTGAGTAAATATTTGGCCTACTTCCATTTTAATACCCTCCTTTCCGAATTCCAACCGTGATAGTTGTTTTACAAAATGTTTTCGTTTTATCCTCGTTTGTTGTAACTACTTTTGATTCTCCCCAAAGGATATTACTTTTAATCCAAAATTTGGTAAATTCTGCTTCACTATATACTTTTTTTGTTGCTGGAGTTAAAGGATCACAACCTGAAAAATCATATTCTTGAGCTGCATGGAGTAATTTGCCGATATTTCTTAACATCGGTTCTCCATCTGAGCCTTTTATATCTGGAAGGGCTTCTAATAATTTGGGGATGGTATAGCAAGCAGCATAAGCTGGATGTGCAACAATTCCAGAGTAATCTGCTTTTTCATTTGGATCTTCTGGATCGGGAACATAATATTTGGGATTTTTATCGCCGATCGCTGCGGCAAATGCTGATAACTTCTTTCCTTTGATTCTGTACTTTGAAACGGGAAATTTATACCCTTTAAATTGTTCAAAATACTCTGCTGGTCGTTCTGACATAATTTTTATACACTCCTTTATGTGTTGTAATAATTCTTATCTCTATTTTATTAAAAAACTTGTGTTCAAATTTAACGAAAATTGGTTAATTTTCAATATTAATTTACGAAATTCAGTAATTAAAAACTTTATTTTTGAAGAATTTAGTTTGATATTAGATTGCAAAAATGGAATTCGCTACCTTAAAAAGAACACCCGTGTTTAAAGCTCTTTCCTCCTTGGGAAAAAGGATTTATCAGCCTAATGGAATATTTTATTGGACTGGTAGAGCAAAGAAAGAAGCAGAGATAAATGCAACAATAGGAACTGCTGTTGGTTTTGAAAGTGATATCATTGAGGGTGGTAGGGAAAAGCTTCTCACATACTATCTTCCAGAACTCAAGCAATATATAAATTTACCTCCCGAGAAATTCGCATCTTATGCACCTATTGCTGGACTTCCAACATTTCGCGATCTTTGGGAAAAATGGATAATATACAAGGGAAAAAACGCAATCAATTTACCGTCTGGGACAATAGATGTTTCTGGAAAGATTACAAAACCTGCTATTTGCAATGGAATCACGAATTCTATCTTTCTTATCAGCAGATTTTTCTTAAATCCGGGAGAAAAAATAATTTGTCCAAATAAAAGATGGGGAAATTATAATAGTGTATTACACCAGCATAATGAATTAAAAATTGAAACATTTCAGTTTTTTAAGGGTGATCAGCTAAATATAAAAGGTATTTTAAAACTTATGCAGCAAATAAGCGAGGTTCAGGATAAAATTGTTTTAATTCTTAATTTTCCAAATAATCCAACTGGGTATTGCCCTACAAAGACTGAAATTCAAGATATTTTGAATTTATTGAAGGAATTTTGCTCTTCTTCTGAAAAACCAGTTATAATTTTTTGCGATGATGCATACGAGGGCTATAGTTATTCAGATACGCGAGTGGGAACATCAATTTTTTATGAATTAATTGATTTGCATCCAAATTTAATTCCAATAAAGCTTGATGGAGCCTCGAAAGAATTCTTAATGTATGGAGGAAGGACTGGTGCGATAACTCTTGGAATCCACTCTTCTTGGTTATCTTCTTCTGAGAAAGAAAAATTTCTCGAAGAATGGGAAAACAAAATGCAAGGGATGATTCGATCAACAATCAGTAATTCAAATCACTTTTGCCAAGAGGTTTTAATTGAAATTATGAGTGAAGGATTTAAGAAAATGCAAGAGAGTAGAAATAAAATATATGAGATTTTGAAAAAGCGCTATTTTGCATCCATTAATGCATTTGATAAATATAAAACGGATGGAATTACCATGGATCCTGCAGGAGGAGGATTTTTTGTCTTTTTGAATATTGATAAAATCCGCGCAGACAAATTTGCAGATCATCTTCTACAAAAATATAAGGTTGGGACATTTCCAGTTATGAGTGAGGAAGAAAAAATTAATGGTATTCGAGTAGCTTTTTGTTCGATCCCGTTGGAAAAAATTGAAGAAACATTTAGACGAATCAAGCAAACTCTATCCGATTTATCTTAATTTTTGAATTTTTGTTAACAAGTATATGATTCCTATCAATCCAATAAAACCTAAAATTCCAAGATTATATGAAGATATACTTTGCAGCCAACCTATTTTATTAATTATTACCTCTGCGGAAGAAGAGAAACCCACACCATCGTATACTACAAGTTTAACAGTTGAATCAATTATCTTTTGTTCTGGATATAATTCTCTTATCAAAATTCCATTTATAGGGGCTTCAAGTTCTTTAGACAAGACATCATCAACATAGATCTCAACATAAGAGTACCCAGAATCTTCATCAAATACAGTCCAATTGAGTGGACTATCCTTACCAGCATTAATAACTCCATCAGTGGCATTAATTATAGTTATTTGTGGTTCCACAAGATCAATATTAATCTGATAATGAGTCGGTTCATCTGCGATATTACCTAAATTATCGGTCGCCCCTACATGCATATACCATGTTCCTGATGATAAAGGAGATTCTAACGACGTCCCATTTATAGTTGTATAAATACTATCTTCGGCTGTTAGAATGGTATCAGGATTTTGATTAAACGTAAAATAAAATCCAGAAATACCACTTATATCCCGCGGTTTTGTCCAATTTAGTACTGGATTTTGGTCGGTATACCATTGGTCTGAATTAGGATGAGTCGAAGATGAAATCTCAACTGGTAAAACAAAGGAATCGTATTCAATTGTGACGAAAGGATCACCTAGAATAGACATTCCATAAAACCAAAATGTATAATCCTCAGCATAGTATTTAATTCTTTGAAACCATCTATAAAATGCTTCCCCTATGGAACTTTTTTCATTTAATGAATTGTAGAAATTATAATCTGCCAACATTCCACCAGTTTTTGTTGAAGATATAACAGCTAAGGATCTCGGTCCAGAGAAGAGGTATGTTGTTGCTAGACAATCATCTACTTCCCAATCTGCAGCACTGCAGCAGTAAAGAGAATAAAAATTAAATTGAGGCGGAACTTCATGGATTTCATAATTTTCTAACAGATTATATTCTCCTTCGACCTCAAAAAAATGGGTTGTAGAATTACTATGAGCACAAAGATGAGCAAACTCATAATCTTGAGATAATTGTGTTAGCCAATCGGTCGCATTGGTTGAAGAAGGTGGATCATAAATTGCTGTAATATCGGGATAGGCATTTTTTAAATAAGCAGACCAATTATCGTATGTACCATCAGCCCAAGGTATCCAAGTATCATCAATATAAGAAAGAGCTCGATGTGAACGTGAAATAAATAGGTCCCCCGTCCTATATGCATGTGATCTATTAAGAATATTAATTATATTTTGCTCATTCGATTCTTCCCCAAATGTTCTATGAGTTGCATCAATCCTACTGATGAAAATTTCAGGCAAGATCTCACCAGTATGCAAATCAAAAATATCATCATAATCAGTATCCTCCCAAATTCCATCGAGATCCATAAAATAGAGGTCAGAAATAAAAATATCATATTCAAAAAAAAAATAAACTGAAGGGAATTCACCGATTAGAACTGCACCTGAAAGATCATAAGAATTATACCAATTTTGAAGTAAACTCCGAAGTTCAAATGCAGTAGAGACTTCTAATGTATATAAAATAGGATTATATCCACTCATATAAAGGTCTTCAACATATATTGCTATACTTGATTGAATCATGGGTGATTCTGCATAGAGCGTTGAATTGACAAATATTACAATAGTTTCTTCAGAATAATCATTTATAATTGCAGGTTTTGGTAAATTTAAATCTAGATTGTTTGAAATTGATATGGGAGATTCGAGACCCATTAACGATTTTGGATGATTTTGATTTTGTAAATTTAAGGAATTACTGAAATCATCACCTTTATTATCAAAATTAGTGTAAATCATTAATGAGAAACTAAATATTAACAGACAATTCAATAATATTGCTTTTTTTTTTAACATAGTATAGAAAATAGTTAGATTATGACTTATTAAACATTTCTGTGTGTAGTCATGGGATATAATCATGTTTAGTTTTTCTCATTCAATTCGTTTTTTCAAATAATTTAAATCATTTTGATTGTGTTATTATTTGTAATCAAAATTGATATATTGTTTGTAGTTTAATTTTGAGAAGAACTAAGTAGTTGGGATATAGAATTCGATTATCCTCATGAGAGAACTAAGATAAATTACAACAGTGATGATATTTAATGACTGTTTACTTTAATGCAAAGATATTCACATTTAATGGTATTAAATCGTGGATGAAGATTGAGAATGGAAAAATCATTGAATTGGGGTCAGAAGAAGTTGAAAAAAGTGATGATTCCATTGATATGAAGCAACAGATCATCTTACCTGGATTAATTGATGCCCATATTCATGTATTTAGCCTAGGACGGCACTCAAATACATTAAATCTAAGTGGGAGCGGATCAATATTCGAAATACAGACAAAATTAAAAGAATATGCTAGCAATCGAGAGGGTTGGATCATTGGGAGAGGTTGGGATCAAGATTTATTTGATGATAAGAGATATATCAGTAAAGAAGATCTAGACATGATAACACCAGATCAGCCAGTAGTATTATTCCGAGTATGTGGTCATATAGTTGTAGTAAACTCTTGTGCACTTGAGATCCTTGGAATCAACCAGAATACTGAGGATCCAGACGGTGGTGAGATCGAGAGAGATAAAGATGGCTACCTAACAGGAATATTAAAGGAGAAAGCAGTAGATCTGGTAGGCCCTTTAATCATTGTTGAAAGGAATGAACGAAAGGAGATGATCGCAATAGGATTGCAAAAATGTCTGGATGTTGGATTAACTGGCGTACAAACCAATGATGAGGAAGCATGGACAATATATAAAGAACTTCAGGAAGAAGGGAGAGTACCAATTAGAGTGTATCTTACACCAAATCACAAAGAGATTGGCAAAGAAGATACCCCAAAACCGGGAACAAGAGAGGGATTATTATACTGTGATAGAGTAAAGCTATTGGCAGATGGTTCTTTGGGTGCACATACAGCTGCAATGAGAGAGCCATATGCAGATACCGGTGAGACTGGAATACTTATTTATACACAAGAAGAATTGAACAAACTTATTGGTGAGGCAAATACTGCAGGTTATAGAGTGGAAATCCATGCAATTGGTGATCTAGCTGCAGAAATGGTTATCAATGCTATAGAGGTAAATAATGATAATAACAAGCCCATACTTACACATGCGCAGATCCTTGGTGAAGATCTTATACAAAAAATGAAGAACCTAAATATTATAGCTAATATTCAACCAACATTCATCATTACTGACGGAAATTGGGTAGACTCCAGACTTGGGATAGATAGCGAGAGGAGAAAATATTCATACGCTTGGAAAACTATGATTGATACAGGTATACATGTATCGGGAGGATCTGATGCACCTGTTGAGAGTAATAATCCATTATTGGGAATGTACTCTGCAATTTTCAGGGAAGTTAATAATGGAAAAATTTGGAGAGAGGATGAGAAATTAACTTTTGAGGAGGCTTTATTCATCTATACCAAAGGGGCTGCATACACTGCAAAAGAAGAGGGAAGATTGGGAGATCTTGCACCAGGATTTGAAGCAGATTTTATTGTCCTAAAGGATGATGTTATAAGTCAACCAGAATTATTGAAGAATGCTAAGGTCCAACAAGTCTATATTTCAGGAATAAAGAAATTAGCTAGATCTTGAAATGTAGATAGAACAGAAAATTCCTGTTATAAAATAGTTATTTTTGCAATACATTTAAATCATTTTGATTGCGTTAATATTATGTGATAGAAATAGATTCGTGCTCATTGATTTTTGTAAGTAAACTTGATCTCTGGGATATTATTATTGATATTTTTGAAAATATTGCTATACTTACTGCTGTTTATGATGAGGTTGTGAAAAATGGAAAAATTCGTGGCAAACCAGATGCATTTATTATCGAAAAGAAGATTAAGGAAAAAGTAATACAAATTATTCCTTCACCAGATAAAATGATAGAATTTCATTTAGGAAAAGGTGAAACTGAAACCATTATTGAAGCTTTGGATGAAAAGGTTCAGGCACTGATTGATGATAAAAAAGCTCTGTTAATTGGTTCAAAACTCGGAGTTCAAGTATTTAATTTACCTCTAATATTTCTTAAAGCGTACATTTCTAGAAAATGGAACGACACAGAGTTTGATTTAAGGATTAGACAATGGGGAATAATTACAAGTGCATCAATGGAACAATTCTATTTTTTAAAAAAAATAAGGGATGTGATAAAAAATGATAAATTTGACAGTTAGATCAAAAAAAGATTTAGTAAAAGAATTGGATCATCTTGCAAAAATTAAAGGTGTTGATCGTTCACAAATTTTACGCCGATTAATTTACAGAGGACTTGAAGAAGAAAAACTTTGGACAGCTGTTGATCTATATAAAAGAGGAGAAACTATGGAATATGCGGCTAATTTAACTCATGTTAATTTATGGGACCTCATAGAATTCATGCATGATCATAAAATTACACAGAATTTCGACACAGAGCAAGAACGCATATTATATGCAAAGATACTGGAAACAGATTACCCTGAATTAAGCAAAAAAATTCTGGATTTATAATAAAATAGCGATTAACTAAAAAAGAGGAAGCCTTTACATAAACATTTATACTTCTTTTTTCATTTATTTAAAGAGAGTAAATAAAATGACCCCTTTCCCAGATGATAAGAAGAATAAGAAAAAGGATGAGATATCTAAATTAGAAAATCAATTATTGGAAGATTCTAAGATATTAGAAGAGAGATTTAATTCAATCAAAATGAAAAACGAAAACGAGGAATCTCCAAAAACAACAAGATTGCAAGAAAATTGGGAAATTTTTATTAAAAATACACAGAATATGCTTAACAAATGGGAATCGGACTGGAAAGAATTAAATCGAAAAAAAATTGAAAAGCGAAAAGAAAGAAAAAGAAGGATAATTCTAGGTGAGAGAATCAATAATGGATTAATCAATGCTTTTTTTTCCAATCAAAAGAAAGCCTTTAATAAAAAATTGGAAGAATTAGAAGCGGGAATTTCTGACGACCAACCTTTAACACCCAAAGAAATTAGACAGCATAGAAGATTAAAACGATGGAAAAAGCGCCAAGAATTAAATGATCAAAGAAAAGAAATGTTAAAAGAGCATAGATTGGAAAAACTTGAATCGTCTGAAGAAAGACAAGCAAGTAGAAGTGAATTTCTTGAAAAGAAAAAAAACATACAAAAAGATTACTACAAAGAGCAGCAAGCAAATAGACAAATCATTGCTCAAGAAAAAAGGGAACAGAGATCCGCATTAATTCAAAAACGTAGAAAAGCATCTAAAGAAATAACTTCAGAAAAACAGCAGGTGCGCAAAGATAATTGGAATAAATTCATTAGATTACAGCAAAGAAAAACGCAACGTTTTCTTAAATTTCAGAATCGATTATGGTGGAAAGGATATTTCACTTTTATAATAGAAGTTCTTTTGATTGTTGGATTTATTGTATTTATTCTCTGGATCTTCCAGTTAATTGGAATAAACTTAATAGAATTAACACAAAATCTATTTTCAAGTAGCTAAAAACATAATAACTGAAAGGGATTGAAAGAAATGAATAAGAAAAAACTTGAGAAGATAAATGAGGAAATGAATGAAAATCTCAACGAAATTGATAAAGAGCTTAATGATTATTATAACAAACCGAGTGAAGAAGAAAATATAAATGGTAAAAAAGCGAAACCAGAAATACTACCCGGTTTAACCAAATTTTTTCAAAAAACTCAAGATTCCTTTGTAAAAATTCAGGATGAATGGAACACTTCTATTGATAAATTATTAAATGAATCTTTAGAAAGACAAAAAATTAGACAACAGAAAAGAATGGAACGTTTTAATGAAAAAAAAGATAACAAAAAGAATATCATCGAACGCCAAAAAAATCGAGAACAGCGTATAATTGATCGCTGGGAAAGAAAAAGAAAAAGGATGAATCTTCATTATAAACAACAAGAAGAATTATTAAATATAAGATTTGAACATATGGAGAAAAATATCGAGGATAAATCTGATTATAACAGAGAAAAACTTCAAAATTCCATGCGAAAAACCAGGAAAAATTGGACAAAATCAATTCGAAGGCAGCGTAATCTTGAAAAATTTTTAAGTTCGCTTAATAGATGGTCATGGAAACAACAACTGCGTTTTCTCTTAATAATTATTCCTTTATTAGTGATATTAGTTATTGTGCTTCAGATTATTAAACCTTTTATTATGTAAACAAAAGAAAAAATGAATCGCGTTAAATAATGATTTTTTAATATTATAATTTTCGTGCAAAATTCTGAATTACAAATAGAACATCGCGTGGGCCTTTATTCGGGTCAATGAAAGTTACTAATGTTCCATTTTTACTTGGTGCAATTATTATATGCCCTTTTTTCATAACATTTGTTGCTATAATTCTTTCTGGAATAAATTCTATCACCATGTATGTTAATTTCATGATCGAAATTGATCCTGAGTTTTTTCCATCTGGTTTTTGAGATTCTGCAATTACAGATTTGAGCTGGTCTAAATCTTGAGAAAGATCCCAATTTTCTGTTTGGAAAAGCAATTTTCCACTACTATCGATTATTGCGCCTCCGAAGATTGACGGTTCAGAATCTAACAAATCGAAAACAATTTTTTCAGCGTTCATATATTTGTTAATATGCACAAAATTAAAAAGGAGATCTAACATTTCATTTATAAATATAAAAAATGGTGTAACATATGGGATTAAGATTATGGAGTAAAAGTATCAAGCTTGCAATGAGATCTCGCAGAAGATTCATAGCTTTTACATTAATGTATACTGTACTAATGATATGGATGACATGGAACTTTCAGGATTTTCTTTATGGTGAAGGTGAACCAGATGTCTTATTATTAGTTGTATCAATTGTATCTACATTAATTCTTTCGATGTTGTATGCTTGGATTGTAATTAATTATCGAAAAAATGAAATTGCAACCTTGAAATGCATCGGGTATAAGAATTCGAATATTAGAACAATTATAATTGGAGAATTAACTTGGGTAACTTTTGTTGCTTTTATGATTATGGCAGAAGCTTTAATTCACATTACAGCAGGCACAACATATTTTTACCAACAGCAGATTTTAGATAAAAAAATTTCTGCAGCATTATATGTTGATAATACGGCCCCCATTCTTAACATTTGGCCAGTTCTTGCAACATTAACAATGTTTTTAGTTTCACAAATTCTTGGGATCCTTGTGATGTATAGTAAAATATTAAAACTAAGGCCTATTGTAGCATTGAGGGTGCTAAAATAATAAAAGGAGAAAATGAATATGCCAGAAGTAATGATTAAATTGGAAAATGTCCAGAAAGAATTTCGTTTAAGAGGAAATATTATTCGTGCATTAGTAGATATTAATTTAAAGATCAATGCGGGAGAATTTATTGTTTTAATGGGTCCAACAGGGTGTGGTAAAACTACGTTATTAAATGTTATGAGTGGATTGGATCTGCCTGATGATGGAACCGTTATTTTAGATGGGGATCGTATTGATCGGGCATCTGAAGAAAGATTAAGCGATATTCGAAGAAGAAAAATTGGTTTTATTTTTCAAGATTTCAATTTAGTGGAAAATCTTACAGCACTTGAAAATGTTGAAGCAGTTCTTTGGCCAGGACCTTTAAGAACAAAAGAAATTAATAATAGGGCAATGTCTGCGTTAGCTAAAGTTGATGCACATGAGAGAATGAATAATCATCCCAAAGAACTATCAGGTGGAGAAAAGCAGAGAGTCGCAATTGCACGAGCTATTATTCATAAACCGAGAGTGCTCTTTGCGGACGAACCAACTGGAAATTTGCATCATGCAGCAGCAACTCAAGTGATGGAATTATTAAAATCACTGAATAAAGAAATGGGGACTACTACAATAATTGTAACCCATGATAAAAACTTGGTTAAATACGGAACTCGCTTGGTTGAAATGGAACACGGGCGTATAATTAAATCTTAAGATGTTAAGTTAAAAAACATCAATAATTTTATTTTTTTTTCATTTTTACTTAAGTTAGTGTAGATTTTTATTACATTTTGAAGCAAAATTTTCGATCTAAGAAGAATTTCGTTCCATACCCACAGATCAATGCAATTATAATCCGATAGGTCATCGAACCTCCAAAAATTATACCCAAAATAAATTGAATACCAATATTTTCTAGTGTTGTTAATATTGCGAACCCGAAATAACATAAAAATTCTTTACCTGTTTTTTCAAAGGATATATGTTCTTTCTTAAAAACTATAAATTTATCAAGCAAGAATTTAATAATGTATGTTATTCCAACCGCAATTGCAGAACCTATTAATTCTGGCATATTATAAGGATCTGTAGATAAGTAGAAATTTTTGATAAAATTCAGATCACTTAAATTTTCTTCTAACAAAGGTACAATCCACCAAGAATGTATGTTTTGGATTAGAATATTCAATCCAATCATTATTATAGCAAATATGAAATAGAAAAATGCTTGGCGCGAGATGTTAGAGTTTTTTTCATCAATATTAGAAGATGTAGCGGTTGAATCCATTAATAAAATTAAATAACACGATCAAACTTTAATTATTTTTTATTTCATTTCAAATTAAGAAATAAAATTTTAAATTAGGAAAATAAGTTTTTGTAGATTTTGGTCGCTTTAATACAATTTAGGTGATAAAAAAAAAACTAAAATTTAAAATCCTATTATTAATTTTCCCACTTGAGTTTTTATGTTATTGGAAATATCCAGAACTGATGTGATTTGGCAAATTTCGTTTATCACTCTTTTTATGCTTTTATTATCTCAATGGTTTCAGAAAAAATTCTCGTTATCACAAGAATCCCAGATGAGTATGCAGGCAGATATCACTGATCTACAAGAACGGATGAAATCTGCAAAGGGTGATACGCAGCAAATGCAACAATTAAATGCAGAATTGATGGTAGTAATGAAAAATATGTCCAAAAAACAAATGATCCCTATGCTTTTAAGATCATTTTTATTCTTTGGTTTATTTGGAATTCTTCGTTGGGTTTACGGAGATTATAAAGAAGGTTTATTACCATTTAAGGTTCTTTTAGGAGATGGTTACTTGGGATTATATTTCACATTATCTTTGAGTTTATCCTTAGTAATAATGTTAATAAAAATGGCCATTAAGAAATTGAACCCAGAAAAAGATAAGAAAAAGGAAAATTTCATAGATCAAGCTAAAGTTTTAAGATCTAATATCATTTATGCTAGAGAAGAACCTAATGAAGAAAATAACAATTATCATACTTCTACTTCTACTTCTACTTCTACAAAGAAATGGAAACAACAATTGAAAAACGGTAGTTAATAAATAGATTTTTTTTTTAAAACAAATTTCCATTGAAAAAAGCTTTTAAATACTTTTCATAAAGAGTTACCCATCTTGTAGGTATAGATGTTGCAATAGCACATCCCAATCTACATCCCTTACAAAATGGAAAAGAATCCTTCATTTCCATGATTTTTTTCGCTTCATATGAATAATAAACTTGTTTTAAAGAATGTTTTTTTACATCAACTTTTAAAATCGGGTGAATTTTACACGGAAAAACAACTTCTCCTTTATAGTTTACAACAATAAAGGCTTGAGCTGTAACACAATGAAGTAAATCTTGATTTCCAAAACCACCAGCTTCGATAATATCTGCTGTAATAACGTCAGTGATAATATTGGGATATATTTTAACAAGACGCTTGATTTCCGAACTATATTGATGTAGATCTGGC
This sequence comes from Promethearchaeum sp., assembly GCA_030612265.1. Classification (GTDB taxonomy): domain Archaea; phylum Asgardarchaeota; class Lokiarchaeia; order Sigyniarchaeales; family Promethearchaeaceae; genus Promethearchaeum. Next base: position 2,804 of record JAUWOE010000051.1, on the reverse strand, counting down.
AAAAAATCGTCAATTGCTTCAACAGTGTGAGCAGAATCCTGTTCTCTTATAATATCTTCACAAGGAAGGATCTCAATCATTGCACCTAATTTATAAGCCAGTTTACACATTTCTTCCATATGCTCTATATTTTCTTTCGTTACAACCATTGAAATTAACGCTGTTTTTCTTTCTAGTACAACAGCCCTGATTGCTTTAATTGCGCGATCAAATATTTTTAGTCCTCTATATTTATTATGTTTTTCTGCCATAGGCCAATCCAGTGAGATCATTACGAACTCTAAATCCTTTAATTTTCCTGATTTAATTAAATCATACAATAAATAGCCATTTGTAGCCAAAGTTGGCATCATTTTCTTTTCAGCAGTATATGATATCAATTCAGGTAGATCTTTACGTAGAGTTGGCTCACCGCCAGTGAAATTTACTACTTGAACACCAAGATCATGTAATTCATCAATAATGTGCTTGATTTCATCAGTTTTCATTTCTTTATCAAGCTCTTCTTGAAAATCCGGCTTCCATATAGAACAAAAAACACATCTAGCATTACAACGCAATGTTAATTCAATCTGAGCATTAAGTGGAGAATAAAGATAATTGTAGCTAAAATTATTAATTGTGAAGTTTTTCGCAAAACGTAAGTAATTCAGCCGTGTCATCTAATATCCCTATGGTCGTGAGTTTCTGGTAATTAATAAGGCATTTCATTACAAATGAATTTTTCGCTTTTACTCAAAAATGAGTAATCTTTTTTATCATGAAATTTTATAATAGTATGATTATGATAATAAAAAAATCCAAAAATTTGGATGAAATCCATTCATTAGCTCCAGACTTTGTAGGAGAAAAAGAATGGTTCTTTCTCTATTGGATAGCGTACATTAAACTAATAAATAGGGGTAGGATATCTACTCCAGAACTTTGTAAAATAATTCCAATCAGTCAACAAACAATTTCCCGCCGTATTTTAGAATTAGAAGAGAAAAAGTATTTAAATAGAAGTGCTGGAAGTCGTGGAGGAGATTTAGAGCTTACTCCTAAAGCATACGTTCATTTAGAGAATGTTTTTCAAAATCTCCAACATGTTTTCTCAAGTAAATCTTGTGTTGAACAATTCCATGGAAAATTAAAAACAGGTATGGGAGAAGGAGCACATTATATTAAAAAAAAGAATTATTTAAAACAATTTAAAAGTGAATTGGGCTTTGAACCTTATTTTGGCACACTTAACGTTCAAGTTAATCCGGATATGTATGAATTTCTCAATAAACAACTTAAAAATTTCAAACAAACAATCATTCAAGGTTTTGAAAATGGATCAAGGACATACGGCGATGTTGTTTGCTATTTTGTGACTATTTGGTCCGAAAACAAACCCGATGATAAAGTCCCAGGTGCCTTACTTTTGATCCAAAGAACTTCTCATAAACCATTTGTGTGTGAATTTATCGCAGACGAATGTCTTCGAGATTATTTCCCAATTGAGGATGATGATGAAGTATTCTTTGAATTTAGGAAATGTTAAGGCAAATTATCAATAAAAATCTTCATTTTTTTTTAACATTACTATCGATTTTAGTTGGTATATTATCGTTCCTTTAAATATATCAATGGAAATACTAAATTCCTTAATTATTTTTATAACAAATAATTTTTCTTCATTTTTATCGAGAAAATAATTTAAAAGAATTCTTTAGTTTTAACAGGAATTGTATTATTACTGCAATCCAAAAAAACGGACAATAAAAAATCTCATTCAAATTTGAAAAAGAAGAAAAAATTTTTATAAAATGTCTAATAGCATTAAAAAAATTATCTTCATGTTGAAAACAACTTCTTACGATAAAAGAAGCATCATGAAAACATTCTTGTCGAATCATTTTTCGTTGTATAGCAGAGTTCATTAAAGTAAATTCGTAGATCATTCTTAATCGAAATTTAAATTGAACGATTCGGCAGATCGGATAAGTGTATGGTAATGAAATTGCATTGAATGATGATTCTTCAAGGTTAGAATAATTAATTGACGAATCTAGTTGATCATTGATATGACTTAAAATTCTAGATGAACAAAGAGTGTATCCTTGAAGAATTGTTTGACCCTTAAAATATAAATGAATATATGAAGAACCCACATATTTTTTTGCTTTTTTTATATCTAATATATCATTTCTTAGAATAAGTCCAGAGAGATAAGTAATTTTGAAAAGTAGAGCACTTAAAGTCTTAAAACCTGGATTTAAAAGCTTATTTCCTGGATTATAATAGACTCTTTTATTTGGGTTTTTTCTAAAATCACCAACAGCCCCCAAAATTAACGTTATATTATGTTTTTTTTTTATAATCTCCTTAAGCATTGCTCCCGTACTAAGATTGCCTTGTGAGATCTCTACTAAAGTTGCCAGATTTGTCCCTAGCATTCCGTCGCAATTATATTTCTTATATAATTCCTTCATGTATTTTTTATCTCCGTTTCTAACACTCTCAACAGACACCACTCCTTCTTTTATTTGAATCAAAGCAGCATAATCTCCATCAGTTATGTTAATCAAAAAGGTTAATTCATCATTCTTAAACCTAAGTTGAAATTTAGGATTATCATTCAATGGGATTAGTTGTTGCCAAAGTAATTTAACAAAACCCTTTACTTTTTTATCTTCTTCCATTATTTTACCCTTTTTTTAATATTTTTTTGGATATGTGAATTTTACATCTTGCGTTATTCGATAGTAAAAATATGGCTTATTTACTCTAAATCCCCTAACTATTTTTATTGCTTTATTGGGACACGCAGCCAGACA
>JAUWOE010000138.1 GCA_030612265.1 Promethearchaeum sp. | reverse complement strand
AGCATGGATTGTTAAGGGTCTTTATTTAGGTTTTTTCAATACTGGTGCAATTCTAATGTGTATTGGATCATTATTTTATTTAATTGGTTGTAATCAGTATCGAAATCATAAAGAAGTAGTAATAATTACAGGATTAACTTTATTTATTATGGTACTAATTGCTGAAATTGTATTTGGAATTGTATTAGTAATTTTCATTTCTCGTGGTGCTTCAAGTATGATACAAAAACATTTTGTAAATTTAATCATTCAGTCTGTGATTTTTGCTCTTCATGCTTGGGTGTTTGGATTTTCAAAGAAGAGAGTAAGTTATGAAGATGGTGTTGAAGATACTCTTTCGGTTGAGGACGGTGGAGCTTTTACTTCATTTGTACCATCTGATATGAAGAAAAAGGAAAAGAAAAGTAAAAAATCGCAAGAAGATGACGAAATTAGTTTTACTTTCTAATTTTTTTTTTTTAATTATCGTTTCTTAGTTCAATCTGTTGAAATTTAAAAGATCATCAACCATATTTACATGATAAGTGAACATTTTTTTGCAACAGAATCGAATAATGCCTAATTCTTGCCATATTTCCTCGATTGGTAGAAATTTTTACACATTTATCAGTTTCTGTAACTCTAATATATAAAATTAGAGAATTTCTTAAGGATATGAAAAAAGATTGGTAACAAAAAGAAAAAGAATATTTTAAGAAAATTTTTATTAAATAAAATTTAAGTAAAGAAATGATTAATTTGTGATTAATTAATGAGATTTAAAAAATATATTATGAATGATTTGCATAGTTGTTATGAAAAACTGGGAAAAAACGCTACCATTTTGAATCAAAAACCTAAAAAGTGTAGTTTACTATTTGATACTGGAGATCATGCAGATTTTATGCGAGTCGAAACGAAAGGATCAAACGGGATTATATCTGCTGAATTGATGAATACGCTTCGCCATGATGCATTTTGTTATGGGAATAATGAAAGTTTTTTTATGTTATAAAATTAAAGAGAAATGGCTGGAAATATGGAATTTCGTAGATATAGAAAGTCAACTAAAAAAATGAAAGTATTCATGAATAAGGAAAATCATTATTACTATCCAAACTATAAATAGACTAACAATAACAAGCAAATTGTTATGCTTCTAAATTACACACTAGCATTTTATAGTATAACCAAATACGTTTGGTAGCATAAGATATAGGTTGGGTTCTAAGAAGAAAATAAATAAAATAGATTTCCAAATTACTCTAATGGTTTATCTTTCTATGGTAATCCAAGAGAGATATCGTGCATTATGTGGTGTTTCTGGCGGATCATACATAAATCCTTCTTCTGCGAGAATTCTATTACAATAACCGAATATCTTATGCCAAACTTCAGAGAAAGTCTCTCCGAATGGGATTTTATTCAATGTTGGTCTTATACCACTTAGAGCGTCTCTAATTTTCGAATAATTCTGGTCGATGAAGTCGATTACTATTTTTGCGACTCGACTGTTTATTTTGTTGATGATTTCTTTGTCTTCTGGAAAAAATACCGGGATGTTGACTTTATGATGTCCGTCTTCTTTAAAAATATATTCCATTTTTTCCAAAAGATTGAGAAGAGCGTCTCTATTCGTCGCTTCTACCTCATTGCCTAATATCAACGATTCGATGAGCCTACCACAATCTTTGAGCAAATCTTCGGTATAAAGGGATAAGACATTAACGAAGGCTTCCCTTAAATCCGAGCTACCCTTGATATTATCAAATGTTGAGGTTGAAACTTGCCACAATATATCAGGGAAGGTAGACCTAAACACTAATCCAGCAGCACTTCCACCAAATGAGGTAAAAATATATTCTCCAACAGCCTGACTTTCGCTTCCACAATATAACAGCGATTTAATCACATTATTATCAGAAATTTCATCACCTTTAAGGATATAATCTCTGTTACCGGGTTGTTTCTTATGGAGCACCAAGAAGTTATATTTTTCCAATTCTTCCAAACAATACCAATCAAGAGCAAAACAACCAATTAAGGCAAAATTAATCTTATTTCTTTCGATAAAATCGGCACATCGTATTCTATCTGTTAGATTGGAAAGCTCTGTTTTATTTTCCATCAATTTATGAGCCAACTGCTTTCCATATTCCTTTCCGATATCAAGAAGGATTTTTTTATCTTCTTTCGAGTACAATGTAAAATTTACCCAATACTTTCCATCATCTTCTCTAATGATGTTAGCCTTTAGGAGCGAGTCTATAATCTTCTTGACAGTAACTTCATCTTTTTTGATGGCATCGCTGATTTGTGAAATAGTGAGAGGTTCTCTATTTAAGATATACACTATTTCTGAAACGATTTCCTCTCGTGTAACTTTGATAGGATTATAATCGTCCCACTTACCTACACTCCCACAAATATAAAATCTTACTTTTTTTCCAATAATTTTATAATTCCTCCGTTCGTTTTTTATTGCGTACTTGTTTATATTATGAAACCATTTTTTTGCCTAACTTTTGTTTTTCAAAGAAAATTAATTATTTTTAATCTTAGCCATCTGTTTTAAACTTATTCCGGTACGGAAGATAAGCTGGTTATTAATTTAAATATTTCATTATATTGTTGGGAAAAGTGGACTTTTCTTGTTTTTATTTTTTTGTTTCTATATAAGATAAATTCCAATAAGCACAGAAATCAAAATTTATTTTCAATTGCACTCGATGCGGTAAACATTACTGTCCCGATAATAGTACTCGGGAATAATGTGATCTGAATGATTAAATAACATAAAAGGTATGAATTTAGAAAAAAAGAAAACCATGTAATGTTAATTATTTAAATAGGTGAATAACTTATGGATTCAAATAATGAAAAAAAAATATTGGAAAACGGGGAATTATTTATAAAAATAAATGGTATAAAGCATTGGTGTAAAATTGCGGGAATAGAGCACAATACAACACCATTAATTATAATCCATGGTGGACCTGGGGGAAATAACTATACTTATGAAAGAACTATTGGACCACTTTTAGAGAAATTTGCTACTATCATATATTATGAGCAAAGAGGATGCGGACGATCTGAAGAACCAGAAGATAAAGAAGCATATTTAATACCTATACTTTTATCAGATTTAGCAGAATTGTGTAATAAATTAAAGTTAGAGAAAATAATTCCTCTGGGATTTTCCTTTGGAGGACAATTGGCATTAGAATTTGCTTTAGCTTATCCAAATTTGGTGAAAAAAATCATTGTGCAGGCACCGTCAGAATTTTTTGACAATAATCGCAATTATTATATACAATTATTTGGAATTGAACAAATCGCTGAAGGAAATGATAAAAATAAGATCAAAAAAATCATTAATACCCAGAAAGAAATTAAAGAGAAATGGCGGGAAATATGGGATTCCATAGAAATAGAAACAATTGATAAATTTCTTTTCCGAAATAATGAAGTTGCAAAAAAAATAAGGAAAATATGGAAAGAAAGTGGGTTAGAAAGTTCTGAATTGATGTTTTCAGCACTTATGAAAAATAGGAATAAAATTCGCTTAATGGAAAGAGTATCACAAATTAAAGCTCCTACACTTATTATGACGGGATTGTATGATAGAAATGTAGGAATTGAATTAAACAGAGATTTTGCATGTAATATACCAAATTCCAAATTAGTGATATTTGAAAAGAGTGCCCATTTTCCGGGTATTGAGGAACCCGAAAAATATGCAAAGATTGTAAGAGAATTTATTTTTTAAGAGAAACCCTAATACTGCGACTCTTTGTAATGAATCTTTTAGGTAATTTACTCAGATCGGTTTATTTTAAATTATAACAAATACAGATTTGTAGTTAGGAAATATTCTAATTTATAAACATCAAACACTCTTCTAGATAATAAAACTAAAAATCAACTGGTGACTTCTATGAAGCGAATTTATTTTTATGATATCCTCAGGGGCATTGCCATTATTGTTGTAATAGTTATACATACATTAGCTCTTGAATGGAGTAGCACATTTGATTTAGTAGACAGAACATTAGCAATCACACCGGGAATTTTAATAACTTTTTATGTCGGTACCATGGGTGGAATATTCCATTACATGATGGGTTCTGTAATGGCTTTTACGATGTATAAAAAAGTTGTAGAGCAAAAGACAGCTTTAAATAAACTTGTTATAAGTGGAATTGTAAAAGGTATCATCTTGCTCATCTGCCATTACATTTTCCGATCTGTATTTAGCTTCAATGCAGGAATTTTATATCACTTTCTTAAAGAGGGTGTATGGATTAAACCAACCATTTATGGTGTAATAAGCACCTCAACATTTGCAACTTTGGGTTGGACTTCAATCATTGTTTCGTGTCTATTAGGAATTTTGTTTAGAAATGAAGGATATAAGAAAAGGAAGGTTAATAATATTATTCTAATAGCCATTGCAACACCGATAATCGCTCTCTCTCCAATTGTCCGCTCAACTTTAGCACCGATCGCTACTGATTTGATTAATGATGGAAATATTTTTCGAGCAGTTATTTTTGGATATTTATCTTATGATGAGTTTCCACTCTTCCCATATGCAGCATATGGATTTTTGGGCGCGATTTTAGGAATAAAACTAGCAACCCTTGATAAAAACAAAAAAAAGTTCAGTAAAATATTTTTAGATCTTTATGCTTTAATTTGGATAATAATTGGAATTATCGGTTTAATAATAATGGGGGGTATAGATGCTGCTAGTTATTATGATTATGATGCTGTATCTCTTTATAGGGAGTCTTATAAGCAATTTACTCAGATCGGTGTAATTTTAATTGTGACACAGCATTGTATTCAGTGGTATGATCTCGTCGGTCCTGAAAAACTAACCGCTCTAAATCATAGAACACGTTATATTATGCAAATCTCCGACATATCTCTAACGATCTTTTTGTTTGAGGGAATTACTACGATATTACTCCATCATGTTGCAAATTTTATCTTACCTGCAAATTGGAACAATTATATGGGGGTTGTAGTGTGTTTTGCAATAGTTAATGTCTTTCTTTGGATGATTTATGCAAATTTTTTAATGAAACGTCAAAAACAGGGTCCCATTGAGAGATTTTTAAGATTTGTAATTAAATTACTTTCGGGGACTAAAGTTAAGAAGAAAAAAACCGAAATTGAAGTCCCATTAATTCAAAAAAATATTGAATGAAAAGTGTTATAAACTCTAATGTGGAAGAATTTACAATGAAGTTTACTTTCATTTTGGTGTGATTATTATACAAAAAAAAGAAAAAAAACAATTTGTATTGATTTTGGTTCTGATTATCTGAATATAGGTTCAGATGATCATCTGACTGAGAAATTCTCAGTCATTTTTTCTCTTTCTGCTCAAAACATCACCATAATATACAATAATATCACTACCTCCATCATATCAAACCCGCCTCCTCCCTCCCATCATTCCATCACTAGGGAGTGGAGCATATTTATATGCGAAACGAGCTATCTTAAAAACTAGTTGTCAGTTATCAGATATCCGTTATCAGCTGATCTAAAGATATATCCCTTCAATCCGCATATAAATATGCTCCTTTCGGGTCTAGTTGTGGGATTAGTTGTATAGAGGCGGATTTTCTGGATAATCTGATGGTATTGGTGTAGTTGTTGGTTGATTAGTGGTTATTTTGATGAGTATTAAGCAGGGAAATTCACTAAATTTTAGTGACGGATGATTTATCGCACGAAAATGGCAATTTTTTACTATGATTTAGTGACATCCACACAATATTTCTTAGCATTGTTAAGATATTATTAAAATATAATGAAAAAATAATCAGAACGGGTTTAATCTTGGAAATTTGGCATGATATCCATAAATCAACCCGTCAGATTGTGATCAATTATAATTGTATCACTTTTGTCATTTTTCCTTTTTGGGATGGACATATTTACTCCAGATTTCAAAGTTTCAGAGAATTCACCTAGTGCCACAGAGGATCCTATTGATATACAGGGAGATAATTGGGAAACATATTATCCTGGAGTCGATGGGAACGGAACATTCAACAACCCCTACGTGATCGCCGATCTTATTATCGATGCGCAAGGAGTATATGGAATTTCTATTAGTAACTCACAAAGTTATGGGAGAATTGAGAATTGTACTATATATAATAGCCATACTGGAATTCTTTTGGGTGGTGCGAATAATTGCACGTTAGTCGATAATATTGTTCTGGATGCAATATCAGCTGGTTTTAATCTTAATCAATTAAAAAATTGCACAGCGATCGGAAATACAGTTAATTATGCGACTTACGGATTTTACTTTCATACGGTGTCAAATTCTACTCTCATCAATAATACAGTTTCTGGTGGTGTAAAGGATGGAATTTTACTTCATTATTCACCGAACTGCACGTTGACGGGGAATTCTGTCCTCAATAGTGCAAATGGAATTCAATTATTTCGCTCACCATTTTGTAAATTAACAGAAAACTCAGGCAGAAATAATGTAGATGCAGGGATTTCTTGTTTTATTTCAGAAAACTGTACTCTTATTGGGAATTCTGCTGCAAATAATGAGGGTTGGGGATTAAATATTTTTTATTCGTCTAATTGTACGTTAATCGATAATAATATCAATGAAAATGATAAAAGTGGAATTTTGTTATGGAATTCTTCCGATTGTTTAGTGGTTGGGAATAATGCTATAGATAATACAGATTCGGGAATTGAAATTAAGTATTCACTGAACTGCAACTTAACAAACAATAATCTTTCATATAATGGTGATGGGATATCTATTGATGATGAATCTGAAAATAATACTATTTATGAGAATGAACTCATTAAAAATTTCTGGTGGGCGATATTAGATAATGGAATAAATAACGATATCCATGATAATTTGATTATTAATGTTTTAACTTTTTCATTTACTGCTTCAAAAACTACAATTGAGATTGATGAAGAAATTGATTTTATTTGTAATTCAACAGATGGATATACACCATTGTCATATTCATGGGATTTTGGTGATGGATCAACTTCCACAGTGGAAAATCCATCCCATAGTTATTCCACTGGAGGAAATTATATAGTGACCCTAACCGTGACCGAAAGTGATAATGAATCTTCATCGGATAGTATAATTATTGAAGTCATTCCTTACGATACTCCCAGAATTTCGGGATACCCGATTGGAATCTTAGTTTCTTCCATAGTTTTGGTAGCTAATTGTATAAAGAGTCGAAAAAGATAATCTTATATGGTGTTCTTTTTTTTTTATTATTATTTCTTGTTGAATGAACTATGTGTGTATCATCAATTTCATCATGAGAGATTTTCAGAGAATAATGTAAACTTTCTTTTTATCAAGAATAAACGCAACCAGCCAAATGATAAACATATTTACAAAACCAATTATAAGAACAATTCCCCAACCAATTGATTCCGGAATTAATAACACAGTAAAAAGAAATAGAGCTCCATGAAAAACATATAAAGCGAAAGCATTTTTTCCTTGAGGTTGAAATATAATACTTTTTCGGTGTGTCAATTCTTTATTCTCATAAATTTCCCACAATATGCAAAATAAGATACATCCAAGACCAATAGATAGTGTAATATATGATATGTTAACTCGACGTTTACTAATTCCAAAAATGAATGATAAAACAACCCCAATTGTTGAGAAAAGGATGCTGAAAATAAAAATTTTTATCATTTCCTTATTTTCAAATAATTCTCCAACCACAGTTGCCATTAACATCAAAATAGCCCAACTAAATCCACCAATGAATCCGCCGTGAGAATCATTAAGGATCATTTCTGAAATAACTAATGCATTTCCATCAATAATTACCTCAACATAGCTCAAAATTTGATATAAAACTAGAAGAAAAATGGAAATGGTAAAACGAGCTAAAATCCGTAAATCAATGAAAAAAAGAGTAATAATTCCCGCAAATCCTATTGCTTGCAGAACTCCCCATGAAAATGAACTTCCGTTGGCTGAAAATGATATCGCACCAAGAAATCCAAATCCAATTAGTGCCCCATATCGCCGTAAAAATTGTAAATAAGTTTCTAATGATCCGTATTTTTCCTTTCTCCGCTTAAATGACATATGATAGTTTAGAGATATTGCAAAAATGAAAAATGGCGCGACTAAATCGACGTAGGTTAACCCATAATCTGATGGATGTTTGCTCCATGCTGGAGTGTTATTAAAGATATCAACTATGTTTACAAAAACCATTGCAGTTAATGATATCCCACGAAATACATCAATCGCAAGCGATCTTTTTCCATTTAGAGACTGGTTTGAATTTCTTTCCATATATTCTGTTTAATTTTAACATTTATATATTGGTTCTTAGAACTATAATTGGAAGTGTCATCAATGGAATTAGAATCAAAATATGATATTGTGATAATAGGGTCTGGACTCGGGGGATTAGGATCAGGAATAATACTAACTAATCAAAATCCAGAATTGAAAGTGCTGATAATTGAACAACATACGATACCCGGCGGTTATGTTACAGGTTTTTATCGAAAAGGATATTATTTTGAACCAGGAGCAGAAGGCTTTTCCAGTATGTATGAAGGTTCCGCGTTAAGGAAAACACTTGACGAAATGGAATTTAAGCATGAATATATTAAGTTAGATCCATTAGAAACCTATTATTTTGATGATGGAAAAAAAATCGCTCTGTATTATGATATTGATAAGTTTTTAAACGAGATAGAAAAAGCATATCCTGAAGAAAAAAAAGGAACTGAAGATTTTCTAAACGAATGTGATATGATTCTTGGAAAATATATGAAAGGCGAGGACATTGAAGAATATAAAGATTGGAACTTCTATGATCTTCTTAAAAAATTCATTAAGAATGATAATATTCTTGATATTTTCAATCTTTTTTGCCTATGGTTCAGTGAATCTATTAGAAAAATGAAAGCAACTACTGGTGCAACTATGGTAGCCAGTATACTGAAAACTGGAGTAGTTTACCCAAAAGGCGGTATGGCAAATTATTCCAAAAAACTTGCAGATTTCTTTACTTCTAAAGGCGGAACAATCATTTACGGAAAGAAAGCAAAGAAGATTCTGGTAAAAGACCAAAAAGTAGCTGGAGTTCTTTTAGATGATGGAAAAGAAATACTTTGCGATTGGCTAATATCGAATGCAGATGTTAAAAAATCTATGCTCGAATTAATTGATGAAAAACATTTAGATAGCGAGTATTTGAAATTTATAAGCGATTTAAAACAATCCCACTCGGGTGTAATGCTTTTCTTAGGTGTTGATATGGATCTCTCAAATTATCCATCCCATTTTCTGATTAGTGAAGATATTGATTGTATAGATCGAATTGAAGAGGGCATTTTTGAAATTAAAAAATTAGCAATAAGAATTCCCGCAATTAAAGATCCCAGTTTGAAAAACGATGGAAAATATTCGATCGTGGCATTTATCTTTTCTCCCTACGATTGGAATAATATGTGGAAATCAGGTCCTGGTGGAAAACGAACTCTTGAATACCGAAAATTGAAAGATGACCTCATAGATGAAATGATAAAAAAAATTGAGACAGTGATCCCTGGATTAAAAGAAAAAATTGAGGTTAGGATGTTAGCCACGCCACTTACATTCGATAGATATGTTTTAGTTTCAGAAGGTGCATGGTTTGGACCTTATAGTTTTTCAAAGCTGCCCGAGTCCAAAACGCCAATTGAGAACTTTTTTTTAGTTGGTGCAAGCGTTGAAGGGGGTGGAGTCCCGTCCGCGTTATCATCGGGTTTTAAAGTAGGAAAAAATCTCTTAAATTTACTAAAAAAATAAAAAAAATTTTTATTCTCATTTTGGCAATGAACAAAATATTATAGATCTTTTTGGGTGAAAGACTGATGCTTCGACATAATTCTATGGTTTCTCCTTTTTTGCTTAATAATTCTTTCATCAATCTTTTCATTTCTTCCGCTGAAATGGCATAAATTTGA
>JAUWOE010000314.1 GCA_030612265.1 Promethearchaeum sp. | reverse complement strand
ATTTCTCTCTTGTTATCATTGATAATTTTTAAAACCAACAGATAATCAGTTTTTATAGCCATTACTTAAGTTTAAACAATTTTTAACCCTCTGTTAAATTAAAAAAAAATTTAAGCACAAAAAAAATGTTAAAGTATTATTTCAATATTGCGGTTACAATACTGTTTTACTACCTAATAACTGTTTCTCCTTTTTCTCCTTTTTCTCAAAATTTTTTTTCTTAGTTTAAATAATCATTTATTATTCAAATTACATGGTTGCAAAATCATATCCTCTTGGATTTTCCACGAGCCTATCCTACTTTAGCGATAAAATTGAATGTAATCGGTGCAATCCCGCCAAGAAAATGAACGAAAATTTTTATTTATGTGCCGAATGCAGGAGTTATTTCGCTAAGAAAGCCCTGGTCGGATTTATTGACATAGAAAAAGACAATGGCGCGTTTAATTTTCTTCTTCTTATAGATTCGGATCGGGTAATTCGGGCTAAACGTTTAGGAAAATTTGGGAGATCTTATGATCCTTTCTTGGTCGATTTTCTCACTTTCTCTTTTGATAAATTCATCTAATTCTTTATTTAGTCCTGCAATAATTCTATAAACCACTTCTTGAGACAATTCGGCTATTTCATCTTCATCCAGTGCCTTGTAATCTTGTGAAGTCATTCCAACACTAATGCTTTTTTTAATTTCTTTAATTTCTTTAATTTAAGAAATAAATTCTTTTTCTTGTTCTTTGTTATATAAAGATTTATCCGAAAATTATAAAATAAAAATTACAGACGCTAACGATTAATTGGTGATCGGAAGGAACCATAGCGAAGAATAATAATTCGCCCCGAGCGGGATTCGAACCCACGTCGCCGGAGAACTGCTGAATACTTGAAAACAAGCATACATTGACAGTCCAACATGCTTACCACTACACTATCGGGGCTTTAAAGATTTTTTGAGTTTACTAAAAAAGTTAATCTAAAAAAGGTAGACCCAAATTAAAAATTTTTGATACTAAACTTTATCATCTACTTTTATAATAGAGAGTTTTTAAAATAATTCAATATTATTTAGAGTATTCATGAACAAAGAAATCTGTATAATTTGGGATTGGAATGGCACATTAATTGATGATGTAGGAGTCTCGCTTGAGTGTATAAATTTTCTTCTAAAAAAAAATCAGCTAGCATCAATTACTCGAGATTATTATCAAGAAGTTTTTACATTTCCTGTTCAAAAATATTATCAAAAGCTCGGTTTTGATTTTACTCAGACTCCTTTTTCAACATTGGCAGACGAATTTATACATGAGTATAAAAAAAGGATGTTTGGAGCAAATTTATATCCAAATACTAAAGATGTTTTAGAATACCTGCAACAAACGGGAGCAAAACAATTTGTAATTTCTGCTATGGAAGTTGGAAAGCTCAAACAAGCTATTGAAAACAAAGGAATCTCACATTATTTTGAAGGAATATTGGGTTTGAATAATAATTATGCAAATGGTAAGATGGGTTTAGTTAAAGAGTTCAAGAGGGATAGAAAGGAAATATTAAATTCATGTAGCATTTGGATGATCGGAGATACAGAACATGATTTTTACATAGCGAATGAATTAAAATGGAATTCTATCCTAGTTTCCCAAGGCCATCACAGTTTTTCAAGATTGAGTGCTGTTAGCGATAAAGTTGTGAGAAATTTAGATGGTGTTATGGAAACATTTTCTAGTAAAAACGTATAAGAAGTTAAATTAACAATATTTATATGCGGGGGTTCACCGCCGGATTTTTGTCGTTTTCTGTCTTAGATTAAGTTTATTGGCAATTTTCTAATATTTTGCTGGGATATTTAACAAAATTTATTCCAAATATCATAAATCCCCAACTATTAATCTTCGAGTTATCAAATTTTTATTATGGCATTAGCAAACGTTCAGAATGTGAAGGGAGAACATATGAAAAGCATGAAAGTCAATGATATGCTTTCAAGTTTATCGCTGAAATTTCGATGGGCTGATGATCTAGACATTCCTTCAGATGAGATTTTAGTGAGAGTAAAATACGAGAGATATCTCTGATTACTTTCTAAAATTTTGTGGATATAACTTAAATCGAATCGAAAAAGAGGGTTTTTAATTTATCCAAAGCAGTAGTAGCAAAAATAAAATAATTTTAAACTTAGTCCGTTAAGTATTCCTTGTGTTTTAAAGCCCAGCGTAGCATTTTTTCTTCAAACTGAGCAATTTCTTCGTCTGTTATCATAAATTAATCACCTTAAGCCTGTATTTTAATATCTAATGTATCTATATAAAAGGCTATACTTTTGATTAATGATCCATATTCAAAAAATTTTGGGGATACGATTAATTAATTTAAGAAAATCCCAATTTAATCTATATTATATCCGCTTTTTTCCCAGGCATCTCTCATGATCGGGTTATTTTTTAGAAATTTATCAACGATTTCCTTAGGGACACTATTAAATGGGCACGAAAAATTAATACAAACCGTGCAAATTTGGGTTTTAAGAACGATTAACCAAATCACAAATCCCAAAGCTGAAATTCCTAAAAGCAAAAATTGTTTGCCAATAATTAAAAATACAAAAGGAATTACACCTATTAACAAAGCTCCGATAACAAATTGTATCTGTTCAAATTTGCTCATGGGATGTGGTTTAAAGGATGCTGTTTTAAAAAAACCACCATTTGCATAACAGTGAAGAATTTTGGTTCCTCCTTCTGCATAATATGGGCAATGGCTGCAAAGCATTTGTGGTTCCCAGAATAAAAAGAAAATAATTAAATAGACAATCCAAGTTACAAGACTGAAATAAAAAAGCAGGGACCCAATACCCAATTTGAAAATTCCAATAATAGCCGGAATGAAAAATAAAAAGAATGTCCCTCCAAACATGGCTGAATATTTTAGATCTAAATGGCACTGAAGTTTGTTGTTAATTGAACAATCCTCACAAGTAGTTTTTTCCGCCCAAATGCAGATGCTATAAGGATTTTTCTCATTTGGTTGATGAATATTTTCTTTTTCTTTTTGATTTTGATTTTGCTCCAGTACAATCACCTATATATTAGTTCAAAGATTAAAAATGATATTAATGACTGATTGTGAGTTCTTTAATTTAAATGAATTGAATTGAATGGATGGATAATTGTACCAGAATTTGACAAAACTTCGCGATACTATTCTTTGTCTCGTATATCAAAGAAAGATTTTAGATACTGAAATTTAATTTATATTGAAGCTATTAATTCTATTCACTAAAATCTTGGTGATCTGATATAA
>JAUWOE010000110.1 GCA_030612265.1 Promethearchaeum sp. | reverse complement strand
AGGAAGTTTTTCAAGAATTTAAATATTTCTGTTGTCTGGTTGGACGACAAAAAGCGTTTCAAAAAGGAGAAACCAATGGGAAGGGTTTAAGAAAAAAAATAGTTATTATTCTTATTATTCTAATTTTATTATTTTCTTTTTTTGTTTTTATTACATCTCATCAACCTGGAATTTTTTTACCATCTCTTATCTTCTGTATATGTTTATGGCAAATTGGAAAAAGTTCTAAAAAGAAACCATATGAATATATGTACGATGAGAAGGAACCAAAAGAAGTTGAAGGAATAACTCATGAAATTCAACCTTCATATATGCCAAATACGCGATATGATCAATCATATATTCCAGCCTATGGGATCCCAAGTCCAATTCAAACAGCATCTTTAGTTACCGCTCATTCAAAATCAAAAATTTATAAAAATTTCCAAAAAGCTGCAGAATACAATACAAGTTGGTTAAATCCTAAAACTCAAACTCTAAATGTGGATTCTGATGATGAAATAATTTTAAGTCATTGGACTCCGTTAAGAACTACAATGAAAACCTCGATTGGAGATTCGATTAAAAACTTCCTAATGTTAATTGTGTATTTCGGAATCTATGCATTAATTTCATATTTCATAACTGATAGAGGAACAGGGATATATGATGCAACAGTTCAAGCCTTTTTCCTCCCAATTGTTCCGTACGTTCTCCTGTGTTATAGGGGATTTGATAAATTTATTAAAGCAGCGTTATCATCCCTTATATTCATGGGTACCGTGATGTTTTTTTTATGGAATAATAAACTTATCACTGAAGCTGGAATTCCGTTTTTAAAATATTTTATCTTTCTAGGAGATTATTTTCCTGGAATTGTCTATTTTATATATAGTGGTAGTTCTGCTTCAAACCCTATTGAATTTACAAGTATTTTACTCGTATTGGTGTTTCTATTTGAATTTATTATTATGATCTTATACTCCTTAGTAAAGACAAGACCATACGTTTCCATGGTAATATCTAGAAAAGCGGTTTTTATCAGAGCTAAAACAAAGAAAAGCTTTTGGGATATTTTGGTCAATATATTCTGGATAATCCTTAATCCTTTTAATATAAGTCAATATAAAAATGTCCAAAATCGAATTCGATACAATAAGATGACAGCTCAAGAAGGGAGACACCATGATTTCAGCAAAATTGAACCCAGTGATATTAGGAGTTTAAAAAAGAAGAAATATTCAACAGGTCTTTTCATTGCTTTTTCAGTTATAATCATGGTTTTAGGGATCGCGGTTATGATTATTGAAATTATTTTTGGTGCCTTAATACTTGGGGTTGCTGTTGTTTTCCTAATTAACGTAATAAAAAAGAAGGATAAATATAAGATAATTATCAATGTGAATCGTTCACAAGTTGAAGGATCATGGATACTAAGTCATAAATCTGATATTTTTCGATTCGAAAGAGTTCCCGAATCTATGGCGAAATTTTTTTCACCTCTAAAAAAACGACCTTAATAATAAACAAATAAATAAATAAAAACATAAAATAAATTAACAAATAAAAACCTAAAATCATAAGAACTATATTGTTTCATTGTAAAACCAAATTTGAATTAGATTTTTGGAGAATGAAAAAATGGCTGAAACCACCGAAAATGATGTTATGAAAATCGCAATCATAGGACTTGCAAATGCAGGCAAGACATCTATTGTGAAAACGGTTCGGAAAACATATCACATCGGACAAACGATTCAATCTCCTAAACCTACAAAATCTGTTCAAAGAACCATTTTCAAAATTTTTGGGGATAATGCAATTATTTGGGATTACGGGGGCCAAGATGAGTATCGGGCGGCCTATTTGGAGAAACCAGAACGTTTCCTCTCAGATATTCACTACCTCTTTTTTGTCATTGACATTCAAGATCCAAAAAGCTTTGATCAATCATTGAATTATTTTTCCGACGCTTACGATTTTATCCACGAGCACACACCACAACTCATTGTCTCAATAATGTTCCACAAAATGGATCCAAAGATAGCCAAAACTCCTGAAATTAAAGAAAGAGTGATAAAATTAAAACGAAAATTTGGAGCAATATTGGTAAATCGTGAAGTTGGGTATTACGAAACATCTGTATTTGATGCTCTTTCCTTATTGACTTCCATCTCGCTCCCAATTCTTGGAGATTTGCCGATTTACAATAAGATTAGTGTTCTATTTGCAAATTATGCTATTAGAAATTCGGTGGATTATATGAATTTAACAGTTGATAATCTGCTTGAATTGGGGAAATTTCGAATCTATCGTAAGGATCAAGAGTTTTTAGAAGCTTCAATGGAGTTTTATAAGGAATTCGGTAATTTAGAAATCGACTCGAAAATACGGAGTTATAATTTTGAGGGATACAGATTTATCATTGTTCAAGGAAAAAGCGAGGAATATGATTATACTTTAAATGTTGCACATCCTTTGTCGGTAGGTCTGGAAATGCCCACAGAAGAAAGTTTAAACCAAATATTGAGAGAAATTAACGATTTATTTGTTGAATATCATCCTTTATTGAATTAATTTCAATTCAATTTCTTCGTTTGATTATTTTCTAGGCGCATAAAAATATTCGTTAGCAGATCGTTGCTTTTTATCTATGGAAGAGTTTTTCTTATTAATGCGTGCTCGTCCCGTTTCTTCATCCCGACGGAAAGTTATATCCAAAATTTTTAAAAATTCATTCATGCCATCCCTTTTACTTAGTGGACCGATAGTTTTACCTCTTTTACCAGGTATACCTGTAAAAAGTAGAAGTCGATCAGAAAGAGCATCGATAATTGCAATATCGTGTTCAATTACAATTGTAGTTGCAGAATTTCTTTTTGTAATTGCCCGAATAACCGAGCTGATACGTAATCTCTCTTCAACATCTAAATACGCGCTCGGTTCATCTAAAATATAGAGTTCTGCTCTTTTTGCAAGACATGAAGCAATATACAACCTTTGTAATTGACCACCTGAGAGCTCTTTTACTTTAGTATCTAAATATTTATCTACACCCAGTGGGGTATAAAGTAAAAGTTTCATATTTTCGGAGAAGTCATAATTTTGTGAATTTTGCATAATAAAATCCTTAGCACTTCCATCAAAATCTTGAGTGATATATTGAGGTTTATATGATACATAACGATTTATAGTTTTAAATATACTATTTTTATCAGGTTTTATCTCTCCCGTGATAATTTTAGCAAAAGTTGATTTTCCCGTTCCATTTTCTCCCACAATTCCGAGAATTTCACCTTCATAAATTGTACCTGATCCTACGTTCAAATGAAATCCATTAAAGGTTTTTGTCAATTTATCGTATTTAACAAAAACCCTAGCATTCTCCCAAGAACGATCAGATACACTTCTTCTAAAACCGATTTTTTTCTTGCGAAATTGAATATTTTCAGTTTTTAAAAATCCATTTAGATATGAATTAATTCCATTTTTTGTGGTTTGAACTCTGGTTAAGACTCCAAATTCATGTGGGATCCCGTAAAAAAGATGGATAATATCACTCATATAATCTAAGATTGCAAGGTCATGTTCAACAACCAAGATTGGATATTGATTTTTACCTCCAAATCCTCTAGCTCGATCTTGCAATAATTCCGCTAATTTTATGCGTTTCCGCACGTCTAAAAACGTGCAGGGTTCGTCAATCAAATAACAATCCACATTTTGAATAAGAACAGAAGCTAATGCGAATCTTTGTAATTCACCACCTGAACACTGATCTAAATACCTATCTGCAATCGCAGTAATATCTAGATAATCTATTATCCGGTTGAAGAAATTATCATTAATATGTTTTTGATTTTGGAGAATATCTTTAACTCTTTTTTGCTTATATTTTTCAAATAATATTTTAAGGACTTGTGGTTTGTACGCGATATGTCGATGTCCGTTTATAATTCCTTGAAAATGTTGGCGCATTTCACTTTCTTTCACATGTTTTAATATTTCTTGCCATTTTAAATTCTTATTTTTAGTCTGACCAAGATTCATTTTTAGATTTCCAGATAATATATTGAGAACTGTGGATTTTCCTATACCATTTGGTCCGCACAATCCTGTTACTTTCCCTGATAATAATGTTGGAATTCCAAATAATCGAAAACCTCGATCTATTTCATTAGGTAAAACTGATATTTCTGTTTTATCGGTTTTTATTGGGTATTCATGAGTAATTAAATCTTCTTCTGGTTCATCCAATAAAAAAATAGAATATATTGCATTTCTTGGGCAGACATTTAAACAAATTCCGCATTTTATGCAAAATTCGTCGATTATGATCATATTATCAGTCGATTTTTTGTAGCGAATAGGAACCTCATCTTTTTTATGATGCTGTTTTTTCCTTTGATTACTGATAGATATTGGGCATTTTTTAACACAAGGTTGACCACAACTATTAAGAGAGCAGAGGTCATAATCGATCAAGAAAACTTTTTTCATTCCTAATTGAAATTAATGAACGATTCTTGATTATTTTTTCGATTTATTTATGATATATAATTAAGGATAAAGAAATATCTCCCCAATATCTGGATTTATTGGTTTTTTTAAAGTAAAAGGGAATTTTTCAGTGTCTTTAATATCTAACAGATTAATCATAAAAACTCCGCCATTAATTCTATTGAAATGTAAGTTTTTTAGGATTATATTTGAATAATTATTTTTAGATGCTATTGAGAAAAGAGTAACTGCACAATTCCTTTCTTTTGTGGCCTTTACCATACTTAAAATTAAGAAATTATATATATATCTTAGATTTTGTATCTTTGAAATATTAGAATGATCAATGATCATTTCACGTACAATTGCTAATGGGATTCTAAAACCAAATTTTTCAAAATATATCCATTGTCGAAGAAAACTTCCAAACCCGATTAATTTATTCTTCTTAAATATCAAAATGTAGGTTGGGAACATACCTTCTCTAATAGGTTTTTCTCGAAAATGATGCCAAAATTCTTTAGTGAAATGATTGAAACCGTTAAATTGCTGCTTTGCTGCTGTATTAAATATTTTTCGTAATTTACTTGAATATTTTAAAGATATTGAAGGATTCTCGTTAGAATGAATTATTTTTATATCATAATTTAATTGGGTTAATTTTTTTTTTATTCGTTGAAATTGAAAATAATTTTGCATTTCATTAAAAAGCAACATGGGTGTAAAAGGAAAGATAAGTGGAAGATATTTTAATAGACTAAGATTTGGTTTGATAAAAATTTGGAATTTTTCAAAATCCTGCCATCCTAGAGGGATATAAATTTTTTTTCGAGCATGGCCTTTAGGATCCGCAACTAAACTTGAAAGTTTGCAGTTTTGCGAATTCATAAATTTAATTGCTTGTTTCATTAATTCAGATGCAATACCGTATTTTCGATATTTAGGTAATACAGCTACGTCGTTAATTGAACCAGTTTTATAATTTTTCCCATTAAAATAGATCTCTTCGATTACACAAAACACTGAACCGATAATTTTTCCACTGTGTTTATCTGAAGCAATTCTTATTTCTTTGAAGCTACCTCCAGGACGATTTACATAGCGCCAGAGAATTTCATTAGGTGTTCTTAAAAGTCCAATTCCAGATCCATGAAAACTAATGTTAAATAATTCTGCTAATCCTTTTTCATCGCCAGAATTATAAGTACGGTATTCAATTTCCATGAAACATTCCTCTAAAATAGGAAAAAAACTAAAAATTACTCGTTTCTTGTTGAAATTCATGGGTGTCGATAAAAGCTTGAAGCTCTGAGAATTTATCAGGTAATCCGACTCTAACACCTGTAGCTTCAATTTCCATTGCACTTAATGAGGATGCCATCATTGCTGTTTCATGGAGGCTTTTATTTTCTAAAATTCCGTATATGATTCCGCTCATTGTAGCATCGCCTGCTCCGGTAGTATCCATTACATGAATTTTCGGTGGTTTTGTTTTAATCAGTGTTTTTCCATCGGATATCCATTGACCCTTTTTACCAATTGTTAGATTAACAATTTTAACTCCCCATTTAAATAATTTAGCCATTGCAGCGTGAAGATCCTGTTTTATACCAGTTATTTCTTGAATTTCTTCATCATTAAGACTAATTATATCTGCAAAATGTATTAACTCAATCGCATCACTTAATCTTTTTTTAATAATTGAAATAGATGGGGCTGCAGCAATTATTCCGCCTGCAGATTTGGTGATTTCTATGCATTTTTTTATTGCTTCAATGCCTTTATCAGAAGTTAAACTCGTCCAAACAAAACATCTAGTATTTTGGAGTATATTTGTTGGAATATTTTCTTTCGAAAATAAGTCATTTGCACCCTTATAAGCGAGAATTGAACGATCTTTATAAGCAGAATTAATTAAAATAACTGAATGTGCGGTAGAATCTTCAGAAAATATTTTTACTCCGGTGGTGTCCACTTTATGATTTTGTAAATCTACCAAGCAAGTATCGCCTGCAGTGTCATCCCCAATTCCACCTATATATGCCGTTTTAAAACCTAAATTTGATAAATCACATGAAATATTTGCAGCTGAACCTCCAGGATATGATTTAACGGTTTTTACATTAAGTTTGCTAGAATTTTCGATACAAATATATTTCTTTTCGATTTTATCTCTGTCGACAATATCCAGGCGCATAATATCATCCACTTCAAATATAAGATCCAAAGTGCATGATCCCAGACCTACAACATCGTATTTTTTGACTTCATCATTCATTTTTTTCGACCTTGTCTAGTTATATTAGTTTTTATTATTATTATTAAGCGTTTATTTTTTTGGAGATCAATCTTTTATTTTTATCGAACTCCATGAAAAATGCATCAGTCATGCAATTTTATAATATTATAATCGGACGTTATAACGAACTAGGTTTAAAATCCAAGAAAGTTCGTGCACGGATGGAATATTCCTTATTAGACCATATTAGAAAAATATGTAAGCGTGAAAGTTTGAATCTCATTTCTTCAAATCGGAGATTTGGAAGATTAATCTTTCAATTTCAAAGTAAACAAATCCCTAAAGCGATAGAAGTTTTTAAACATATTATCGGTTTGCACTCATTTTCCCCGGGATTTTCAGTTGAACCCAACTTTGAAATAATACAAGATTCCGTCCTCAAACTGGCTTCCTTTTATATAGAAAATAATGATACTTTTGCAGTGAGGGCAAGCCGAGTTAAAGCCTTTCCAAAAACTTCTCTTGAAATTGAAAGAGAAATTGGGGGATTAATTTTTGAAGATTTTTCTGAAAATGGAAAATCATTGACTGTGGATTTATCCAATCCAAAAAAGACGATCTATATAGAAGTTAGGGAGAAGCATGCCTATATTTATACTGAAAAAATACCTACAATCTGGGGAGGAAACCCTATTGAAACAGATAAGGCAATTTTAGCTCTCTTCCATGGGAAAAAAGGGGAAAATGTAGCATCACAACTAATGCTAAGAAGGGGTGCTATTGTCGAACCGGTTTTAATTTATGCAGATTCATTAGGTAATTCAAGGAATAATGAAAAATATATAAAAATAGTTGAAAATATTGAGCAAAACGCAAAATTCCTTTCTGAATCTATGAAATTGAATCTCTTAAATTCTGAACCATTAATAAAACAAATCCAACAAGAAAACATTCCTGAACATGAATTAGGCAATTATTATAAGTACGTAAATATGATTCTAATGGAAATTTTGCGAAAAAATCTTAATGCAAGTGGACAAATTGCTTATAAAAAAAAGAGACTTTTCTTTAAAGGAATTATTACTGCAATAGACTTATCGGATGAATTTTCCTATCGTGTAGGACAGCAAATAACTCCTGTTCATTTTATGCCGCTTATCGGCTTATCCAAAAAAATGATTGATGATTTAGATATTCGCTTGTCCGAACAATATATTAATAATTCCCCTCCAATTACTCAGATAAATACTGAAAATGAAAAGAAAAAATCGAAATTTTCGCTGGGACAAACCGTTGCTTATGGAACTTCATATAAATCAGATTATATCAATGAATCAGATAATATTTTGACAACTGAAAATAAAAACACTGCGGATTTGGCTAAAAAATTTGAAGAGATCACCTCATATTTTGAAAAAGATAACATTTATTCGCTTATTAATCAAATTGTGAATAATAAAGAAATCCAAGAAATTCAAGGTAGGATATTGAAGGAATAAATCTATAATAATCTTTAAAACCACTCATCTAAAAAAAAAAGAATCTTTTTCATTAAAAAAAAATTATGGAAAAATTAGAAGTTTTTCGAAAGAAGCTTTTTTAAGTTCAAAATTTAAATTATAATTGAAATGACAATAACAAGAACATATACATACAGATGTAATTGTGGACAATCTGGAACAATATCAAAATCTAATTCCGGATTTTTAAGAATGTTTGCAAATCTTGATTTAGAACCATCTGATATTCCAAGATGCATTAAATGTAAAATAGTTGTCTGTCGTAGTTGTTTAGGGGGAAAATCTGGATTATGCAAACGTTGTTATGCACAAATTCCTCCCCAATTAAAAGAATCTTTAGATAATAATCACATCATCAGTAAATTTATTCCACTTCTTTCGACATTTATCATTTTTCTAATTGTTACACTTCTATTCCCTCAAGGTATCGTTTTTTTTCTAATTGGGGGTGTATTCTTAGCTTGTTTACTTTCAGCTATCAGTGAATCTATAGCAAAATCAATAAGACAAAAGAAAATCGGGGAATATTTTTCAAATCAACGATCCAGATTTAAATCCGTGCTTGCAAACTCTAATGCTTACAATGTATCAGGAAAAAGAATTGAAAATCCAAGGGATTTTATGAATGCGTTAAGTGGTGAAGGCTTCTCAATACCATTAGGTCCGGTTAAACAAAAATTAAAACCTCAATTGAGAGAAGCGATACTTAAGATAAGTAGAGAACAAAAGAATAGATCTATGACTATATATGAAATCGCAAAACAGACGGGAGTGATATTTCCCGATGTCATACGGAGTACATTACATGAAATGATTAATCGGAATGAAATTAAGGCAGATTTCGATGAGATTAATATAATATTTCATTAAAATTGAAAATTCTTCTTAAATATTAAAAAAAATAATAAATACATACAAAAGAAATTTTTTTTCTCTGAATATAAGAAATCCAAGTAATATCAGGTAAGATATTGAAGGAATAAATCAATGATAACCTTTAAAACCATTAATCTAAAAGAAAAAGAATCTTATACATTAAAAAAAATAATTGGAAAATCTGAAGATAATCTCCCTTTTGAAGCTTTTTTGCTTTCTAGTGATCGAAGAAAATCAAAACTTAAAATTGCATATTCTAGTGTGCCCCAAAAAGTAACGAAATTTGTCTCAAGATCTAAGGGAATAGCGGGTATTACAGGAGGCTTTTACCAGCTTTCAAAAAATAAATCCCCTTTGGACTGGGTTAAAATTAAAAATGAAACAATTCAGAAAATGACCAATGATAGCCGTCCATGTATTAATTATTCAAAAGAGGGAATCAGTATTGATTTTCCAAATGATATAAAATATGAAGAAAATATCCTTCAAGCGGGGCCTTTTCTCTTAAAGAAAGGGATAATACAATCAGATTTCACTGAATTTGTTGAAAATGCTCATGAATTCGATTCTGACATAACTGCAGACCGGCATCCGCGTACGATATTTGGTTTTAATGATAAATATTATTTTTTTCTGGTAGTTGATGGAAGAACCCGTAAAAGTGCAGGATTATACTTGGAAGAATGTTGTGAATTAGTGCAACACTTAGATTTTTCGGATGCTATAAATTTAGATGGTGGTGCATCGAGTACCCTTATCGTGAATAATCGTTTAATTAATCATCCCAGAATTAAATTAAGTGATAAATTAAGCATTCCCGTTTATAGATCGGAAAGGAAAATTCCGACCGCTTTAATTATTGTTTCCGATAATTTTATGTTATAATATGGCTATTGTCTAATAAATTAAAAAATTTAAAACATTAATCTTATATATTTGTTTTTTTTTCATTAATATGAGGAAATTTATTATGCTAATCGATCAAGTGATTCATATGCAAGTTGATGAAAAAGTAAATTCATTTAGCTGTGAAAGTTGTTATTATTTCTTTAATTGTCAAACTGACATGGATGATATCCATGAATTTTGTTTGACTAATCCCGAAGCTTTGGGGTATTGTGAATTATGGGGGGGCGCTATTAAGAATTGTGAAGCTTGCCATGGATTTACTCCCAAAAAGAAAGCGTAAAAAATTAATATATTTTTTAAATTCTTAGAGAACAGCCACGGCATCGATTTCGATAAGCCATTCTCTGTACATGAGCGGTCCTACTTGAACTGCTGACCTGGCAGGAAAATCTTTTTCAATTCCATTTTCTTGAAAGAAATCTATGAAACCTTCGTTCATTCCGCCGTAATCGTTAATATTCGTTAAGAATATTGTCATTTGGACAATATTTGAAACACCTGTACCCGCTCTTTTAAGAATACTTTTTATATTTTCAAGACATTGAGTTGTTTGACCTCTTATGTTATCTGCCCAACCCCCTTTTATTGGGTCTTTAGGGATTTGGCCAGAGAGATAGATAGTGTTGCCCACCTTTACTGCATCACTAAACGGGGCTCTTCCTTTAATTATTATTTTTTCAACCATAAAAATCACCTTCGCATAAATAGAATATTTTGAGCATATTAATATATTTGATCATAATAAATTAGCAGTCAATTTGCTGTATTCTTATCCTCATTTTCTATCACTAAAACACGAGATTTTGATCATTAATTAAAAAAAAAATATCAAATTTGAGAATTTTGGAGGAAATCAGTCATATCGCTGAAGATTTTTTATGGATAATAGTGAATATCCAATTAAAAAGCTTTAAAATTAATAAAATCTCATATAAAAATATATTTGTAGAAATATTGATCAATTTTGAAAAAGAATTGTTTTTCAGATGATTAGTAATTGACACACCAAAGGGATGCAAATGACCTTAACAATAGATTATGATTTTAGAAAACAAATCCAAGGCTTCAATTTATCCGTGAATTACTGTTATCAGTGCGCCACATGTACTGGTATATGTCCGGTGGCGAAAATGACCAACGGAGAATTTAACCCACGAAAATTGATCGAAGCTTCCATACTTGGCCTTAAAGATAAATTAATCGAACTTCAGCAACCGAATGTTTGGTATTGCCTTACATGTCAGAAATGTGTCGAGGTTTGTCCACAAAAAGTTGAATTAACCGAAATTTTTGATGTTATAAAGAATTCCTGTGTTAAAGAGGGGAAGATTCCAGATGCATTCAACTCTCAAGCGATTAGTGTATTGGAAACAGGAATCGCACTACCATTTTCTGATCCAATAATGAAAAGAAGAAAAACACTCGGTCTTGAAGATTATAAAACTGCAGATCCCAAAGAGATTCAAACATTACTCAAAGGTATTGGATTTGATAAGTTACTCCGTTTCGAGGCTCCAACGACAAATGAAAAAGAGGGTGGAAAATAATTAGCGGTAAAACAAATAGTAAATCTGATGATGGGCTTGATCATAAGTTATTTTTAGGTTGCGTGATTCCTGCTCGGTTGCCATTTATAGAAAGTTCAGCGAAAAAAGTATTTGATAACCTAAATATTAAAATGAAGAATATGGAGGGTGCTTCTTGCTGTCCCGATCCGACGGGAATTCCAGCAGTCGATCAAACAACTTGGTTGACTTTAGGAGCTCGAAACTTAAGCTTAGTCGAAAATACAAAAGATGATATTGTTAGTCTTTGTTCTGGTTGTGTTGAAACATTAAAAATGGTGGATCACATTTTAGCTGAACATCCTTCAAAAATGGAAGAGGTTAATAGCAATTTGGCAGAAATTGATAAGAAATTGAATGGTAGGGTTGTCGTTAAACATGGTGCACAAATACTTTATGAGAATCTTGACCTTCTAAAATCCAAGGTTGTTAAACCTTTAGAAGGATTGAAAGTTGCGGTTCACTATGGCTGTCATTTCTTAAGCCCTTCAGATATTATTAAATGGGATAATCCTTTTGAACCAAAAACAGTTGATGAGATTGTAAAGGTTTTAGGCGCTGAAACCATTGATATCGAATCAAAATTGCAGTGCTGCGGCTATCCTTTGTTTAAAACTGATAAAGATCTCTCATATAATCTTCTTCATAATAAACTCTCTGAAATGAAAAATGCAGGAGTAAAATGCATAACAGTTGTCTGTCCTTCATGCTTTCTACATTTTGATTATCAACAGAAAGCAATTAACAAGAAATTTGAAACAGATTTTAAATTTCCTATATTATATCTGACAGAATTAGTAGCTTTGGCAATGGGATATA